>JAEZFR010000303.1 GCA_023417285.1 Bacillota bacterium | reverse complement strand
GTAGAAAGGTTTACGGAGGACAGAGTACACATTTACCAATAAAGGTAAACTGGGCTGGCGTTATTCCAATAATCTTTGCTATATCAATAATGATGCTTCCTTCAACTATAATCAGCTTTGCTAGTCCTAATTCTAACAATGCGTTTATACTGTTCTTTAAGAACTGGTCAACACATTGGTCATATGCACTTATATATGCGCTACTCATTATTGGTTTTACTTTCTTCTACACTTATGTACAGTTCAATCCAATTGAGCTTGCAAACAATATGAAGAAGAATGGCGGATTTATCCCAGGTATCAGACCTGGTAAGCCAACAGCTGAGTATATTGCAAAGGTTTTGAACAGAATTACATGGTTTGGAGCATTGTTCCTTGCATTGATTACAATATTCCCATACATTATCGTATGGATTACTGGTGTTCAGGGCGTTTGGTTTGCTGGTACTAGCGTATTGATTCTTGTTGGTGTTGCACTTGACACTGTAAGACAGATTGAATCACAGATGTTGATGAGACATTATAAAGGATTTTTAGAATAGTAGTATATTCCAGTTGAGGGCTTGTGAGATTACTCATAATCCCTCATTCTGGATTTATTAAAGGTAGCTTTTCTAATTCAATATAAACGGGACCAAGGGCTAAATTGGCCCTTAAGTTTTGTTCAAGTAAAGGATGATATAAATGAGGTTAATTATTTTAGGTGGTCCTGGCGCTGGCAAAGGAACACAAGCAGTTAACATTTCAAAGCATTTAAATATACCTCATATCTCAACTGGGGATATATTTAGAGCAAATATTAAGGGAAACACTGAATTAGGCAAAAAAGCAAAGGCTTATATAGATAAAGGTGAACTTGTACCCGATGAATTAACAGTAGATCTTGTTAAGGACAGACTTAAGAATGCGGATTGTATAAATGGATTTATCCTCGATGGATTCCCTAGAACTATTCCACAGGCAGAGTATCTTGACAACATTCTCTCACAAATGGGAGTTAATCTTGATGTTGCGTTGTTGATTGATGTTAGTGATGACGAGATTATTAAAAGAATGTCAGGAAGAAGAGTATGCACAGGATGTGGAATGACATATCATATCAAGTACAATCCAACTAAGGTTGAAGGTATATGTGATAGCTGTAATTCACCAGTTGTATTGAGAGATGATGATGCACCTGAGACAGTTTTAATAAGATTGCAGGCATACCATAAGCAGACACAACCATTAATACAGTTCTATAAAGCGTCTGGCAAGTTAAAAACAGCAGAAGGCTCAGACTCGCTTGAAGAAACATCAAATAGAGTTAAGCAAATATTGGGGATATAATATATGGTCACTATCAAATCCAGGTTGGAAATAGACAAGATGAAAAGGTCTGGCGAGATTCTTTATGAGGCGCTTATGCTTATTAAAGAAAATGCCTTGCCTGGAGTTACTACAAAAGAGCTAGATAGAATGGTATATGAGCATATTAAAAGGAATAAGGCTATTCCATCATTTAAGGGATATGATATTGGAGTAAGGGGTGTACCCCCATTCCCGGCAAGCATTTGTACTTCAATAAATGAACAGGTAGTTCATGGTATTCCTGGTTTAATTCCATTAAAAGATGGAGATATTATTAGTGTAGATATAGGCGTATATCTCAATGGCTATCATGCTGATGCAGCAAGAACCTTTGGAGTAGGTAATATATCAGAAGAAGCAAAAAGACTGATTGAGGTCACCAGAGAAAGCTTTTATCAGGGATTAAAAGAAGTTGAACCGGGTAAACATATAAGAGACATTTCTTCGGCTATTCAGCAATATGTAGAAGGCAATGGTTTTACTGTAGTTCGTGAGTTTATTGGACATGGTATTGGAAAAGAGTTGCATGAGCTACCAGAAATTCCAAACTATGTTACAGGTAAAAGAGGAACAAAGCTTTCAAGTGGCATGACTATTGCAATTGAACCAATGGTAAACGCTGGTGGATATGAAGTTGAGGTTTTAGATAATGCCTGGACAGTAGTTACAGCTGACGGAAAACTTTCTGCACACTATGAAAATACTGTTGCAGTAACTGATAATGGCCCGGAAATATTGACTATAATATAGACTGGTAATATATTTTTTATAAAAATAATACAGATTTTTAACAAATGTATTGTTATTATTGAAATTTTCCTGTATAATTTATATTTGGTTTCACTCGTTTTTCTAATATGTATAAAAACAGGTACAGTCATGTATAGAAGGAAATACAGTGAGAAATGATTGAATGAGGTGAATAACATTGGATGCAACCCTTGGACAGGTTGTCTATTCAAAGGCTGGACGAGATTCGGGAAGGATTTTCGTAATAACAAAGTTACTTGATGAGAACTATGTTTATATAGCTGATGGAGATCTTAGAAGAACTGAAAGTCCTAAGAGAAAGAAAATCAAGCATCTGAAGCTTACACAAGACAGTGTTCAAGGTCTTTTAATCAAGTTTGAGCAAGAACAAAGAGTGAGTAATGCGGAGCTTCGCAAAGCATTGGCCGAATATGTTCAGCAGGTTGAAAACCAGTAGTATTTTTATATAAAGCATTATTTAGTTCTTTGGAGGAGGTGTTAGCTTGGCAAAAGATGATGTAATTGAAGTGGAAGGAACGGTAATTGAAGCGCTGCCAAATGCAATGTTTCAGGTTGAACTAGAAAATGGTCATAAGGTTTTGGCCCACATATCAGGTAAGCTCAGAATGAATTTTATTAGAATTCTTCCTGGAGATAAAGTCACAATTGAATTGTCACCATACGACCTTACCAGAGGGCGCATAACTTGGAGAGCGAAATAATACATACCGTTTATGTATCAGTAAAGGATGGTAAATGGTATTATTAATAAAATCATGTAAATTTTTTTTCTTATAATATAAGGAGGTTACTGTAATGAAAGTTAAACCATCAGTAAAGACTATTTGTGAAAAGTGTAAGATTATTAAGAGAAAAGGCAGAGTTATGATTATCTGCGAAAACCCAAAGCATAAGCAGAAGCAGGGTTAATTATCTTTGTAAAAATTCAACAGGATGCGGCTGAGCAGAGTTATTCCCAATTCTCTGTAATCTTTGTTGATTTTTTAAATATTTGACGATATCGTCAGAGGAAGGCCTAAGGGAATGGCAAAATATATTTTACAGCTGACGGTGGAGAATTAGAATGAATGTCACAAATTAGGTGGCATACGAATTTAATTGGAGGTGTAAGTTAAGATGGCACGTATTGCCGGAGTGGATTTGCCCAGAGAAAAAAGGGTTGAAATTGGTCTCACTTATATTTACGGTATAGGCAGAGCTAAGTCAAACGAGATTCTCGCTAAGACTGGCGTTAATGCTGATACTAGAGTAAGAGATTTGACTGATGATGAAATTAGCAAGCTTAGAGAAGTAATTGACAAAGAATACAAGGTTGAAGGTGACCTTAGAAGAGAAATTGCTTTAAACATAAAGCGTCTTATTGAAATCGGATGCTATAGAGGAAGAAGACACAGAATGGGTCTTCCAGTAAGAGGTCAGCGTACAAAGACAAACGCTAGGACAAGAAAAGGTCCTTCAAAGACCGTTGCAGGTAAAAAGAAATAGTTAAAGGAGGTTTGTGACGAGATGGCAACGAAAAGTGCTGGTACTAAAAGAACTACCAGAAAAAGAAGAGAACGTAAAAACATTGAACGCGGAGCTGCTCATATCCGTTCGTCTTTTAATAATACAATTGTTACTTTAACTGATACTGCCGGAAATGCACTTTCATGGGCAAGTGCTGGAGGACTCGGCTTTAGAGGATCAAGAAAGAGCACACCATTTGCTGCTCAGATGGCTGCTGAAACAGCTGCTAAGGCTGCAATGGAACACGGATTAAAAACTGTAGAAGTATACGTAAAGGGACCTGGAGCAGGTAGAGAAGCAGCTATAAGAGCATTACAGGCTGCTGGTTTGGAAGTAAGTCTTATAAAGGACGTTACTCCAATTCCACACAACGGCTGCAGACCACCAAAACGTAGAAGAGTATAATAATTGGAGGTGTAGACTTAAATGGCAAGATATACTGAAGCATCATGTAGACTTTGTCGTAGAGAAGGCGAGAAACTTTTTCTAAAGGGCGAAAGATGCTATACTGATAAATGTTCAATATCAAAGAGACCTACTGCTCCTGGGCAGCACGGTGCTCAAAAGAAGAAGCTATCTGAATACGGTGTTCAGCTTCGTGAAAAGCAGAAGGTTAGAAGATTCTATGGAGTGCTTGAAAGCCAGTTCAGCAAGTATTTTGAAATGGCAGCAAGACGTAAGGGTATCACAGGTGAAAACCTTCTTCAGATACTCGAATTAAGACTTGATAATGCTGTATACAGACTCGGAATGGCAACTTCCAGACCAGAGGCTAGACAGCTTGTATCACATGGTCTTTTTACTGTTAATGGCAAGCGTGTTAACATTCCTTCATACATCTTGAAGGTTGGAGACGTTGTAGCATTAGCGGACAAGGCAAAGAGCTCACCAAAGACTAAAGCTATCAGCGATATTACTGGTGGCAAAGTTATTCCTAAGTGGCTCGAATACAATGCTGAAAACTTTGTAGGTAAGGTTGTAGCTCTTCCAGCTAGAGAAGATATTGACCTACCAGTAAAGGAACACTTAATTGTAGAGTTGTACTCCAAGTAATAATTACAATTAACGAGACTTGGAAGCAACTGAACGAGTTATCACACATTGCTGTCAATGAATGGTATATCAGCCAGAGGCTTCTGGCTATATACTACGATAATTCACTATAACAGGTAAGTTGGAATCAGTTGCCCTCAAAAAATAAAAAGTTGTTAAGGGAGGGTTCTTGGTGATAGAAATAGAAAAACCCAGAATTGAATGTGTTGAAAACAGTGAAGACAACACATATGGTAAATTTGTCGTTGAGCCTTTAGAAAGAGGCTATGGAATTACTTTAGGTAACTCACTTAGAAGAATATTGCTTTCTTCTTTGCCTGGTGCTGCTGTTAATTCTATAAAAATTGATGGAGTATTGCATGAGTTCTCAACCGTTCCTGGTGTTGTAGAAGATGTTACAGAGATTATTTTGAACATAAAGGCTCTGTCTCTTAAGATGCATACTGAGGGATCCAAAGTTATATACATTGATGCAAACGGAGAGGGACCTATTACGGCAGCAGATATTATTACTGATGCTGATGTTGAGGTGTTGAACCCTGAATTGCACATTGCAACTTTGAACGGTGACCATAGATTTTATATGGAAATGGTAATCAGCAAGGGGCGTGGATATGTTTCTTCTGACAAGAATAAGCAGCCTGGACAACCTATTGGAGTGATTCCTGTTGACTCAATCTATACACCTGTTAAGAAGGTCAATTACACAGTTGAAAACACTCGTGTAGGCCAAATAACTGACTACGATAAGCTTACTCTTGAAGTTTGGACTGACGGAAGCATTAATCCTGATGAAGCTATCAGCCTTGGTGCAAAAATTCTCAGCGAACATTTAAATCTGTTTGTTGATCTATCTGATCAGGCTAAGCATACTGAGATAATGGTTGAAAAGGAAGAGACCAAGAAGGAAAAGGTTCTTGAAATGACAATTGAAGAGCTTGACTTATCAGTTAGATCTTACAATTGTTTAAAGAGAGCAGGTATTAATACTGTAGAGGATCTTACCAACAAGACTGAGGAAGACATGATGAAGGTAAGAAATCTCGGCAGAAAGTCTCTTGAAGAGGTTCTTCAAAAGCTTCAGGTACTTGGACT
>JAEZFR010000270.1 GCA_023417285.1 Bacillota bacterium | reverse complement strand
ACTATAAACTGGTGGCTATACAAATAATTATAGGCTATAGTATCTATCTTAACCTATAGCCTTTTACAATAAATCTATTCAGTTTCTATGCAAAAATTCAATATTTCTTTTAATCGAGAAATACTATTTGTCAAATATAAAAATCCAATTAGGGCTTCAAAGCCAGTAGAATACCGATAATCCGAAACATCTGCATTCTTTGGTACTGTAGAAGACTTAGCATTACGCCCTCTCCTTACAATATCCTGCTCATCCTGAGTAAGCCTGTCATTTATTCTGTGTATAATATCTGCCTGGGCCTTTGCCTTTACATATTGCACCGAGGTTTTGTGCAAAATATGCACATTCGCCTTTTTGCCTGTAACAAGCATAGTGCGAATAAACGCCTCATATATAGCATCCCCTACATATGCTAAAACTAGCGGCTGTAAATTGCGAACATCAGCTTCATTCATCTCAAAATCTTTAATGGTATCATTAATAAAATTATCAAACATCGTTTTCTCCACGTATCCTGCATCTCAAATCATTTTTATTATACACTAAACAGCAACGGGTTAAAACATTTCTTGTAATTTTGATAATTAACCATTAATTTTTTGCCTAAAACGAAAAATGTAACTATACAAGTTGTCCACAGCATTACATAAATAAATCCCGCATTATCATAATATTTACGCATATTCACTGTTTTATCCACAAGCAATCCCTAATGTGGACACATTTTATGGGGATAATGTGGATTAACCTGTGTATATGTGTTAAATAGCCTTGTCCATTGTGTGAATAAATATCCTAATAAACCAGCTCATCATCAAGTACTATTTCAACAGGACAATGATCCGATCCCATAATATCCTTATGAATACCTGCAGACTTTATATTTTCCCTAATACCTTCAGAAACCAAGAAATAATCAATACGCCATCCGGCATTCTTTTCTCTTGCCTTAAACATATATGACCACCAAGTATAAGCACCTGTAACATCAGGATTAAGGAACCTGAAGCTATCTACAAAACCACTTTCCAAAAGCTGCGAAAACTTTGCACGCTCCTGATCAGAGAAACCAGCACTGTTTCTATTTGTAGACGGATTCTTCAAATCAATCTCTGTATGTGCAACATTTAAGTCCCCGCAAACAATTACAGGTTTTTTAGCTGCTAAATTCAGAAGATATGCTCTTACAGCGTCCTCCCATTCCATACGGTAATCTATTCTTACAAGCTCCCTTTTGGAATTGGGTGTATAGATGTTTACTAGATAGCAACCCTTATACTCAACTGTAATCACCCTTCCTTCTTGGTCATGCTCCTCAATACCAATCCCGTTGGTAACACTTATCGGTTCAATCTTTGAAAACACTGCAGTACCTGAATAGCCCTTCTTCACTGCATAGTTCCAATATTGATGATACCCAGGCATGTCCAATTCGACCTGTCCTTCTTGAAGCTTGCTCTCCTGAATGCAGAAAACATCAGCGTTTACCTCATTAAAAAAATTCATAAAGCCTTTATCTAGACAAGCTCTTAATCCATTGACATTCCATGAAATAAGTTTCATTAGTAAATCCTCCTGTATATAATAGCTAATTATAGCAAAAAAGGTTATCAAAGCAAAACAAGTTTAAATGGGCCCAGGCTGCATGGGCGAGCAGCTTTTCCTAAACGGGAAAAGCTAAGGAAAAGCAACTGTCCCCTGCCCTACTAAATAGTATTTAAACCAAAAACTAGTTTATAAAACCAAAACCCTTCGCAATCTTAGTAAAGCAGACATCTAGCCATTCTACGTCTTTTGCAGTTTTATACCACTGATCTCTTCCAATACCTGACTTGTCGCTGAGAAACTGCATAACCGCTAGAAGCTCATCATAGTCTTCAATATCTGCCTTTCTGACATAACCTGATAAATTATTATACTTAACAAGATACCATCCCTTATCTGTTTTGCCTTCAATATTAATAATACTACCCTTCTCAATGGTAGTATTAACAGCAGATTATACACTTGTTTTTTCATAAATACTAGTACTTACCGTTGTCTTTTCTTGGGACTTTTCAATAGTAACTTTTGTTTCGGGCTCAAAATCCTCAAAGTACTTAAGCCTTCCAAAGGTATTGAAGCTCGAAAACATTATAGTATTTACTACACCATAATACGTACCCCTTGCATGAGTAACCCTGTTGTTCCCCATATAAACACCAACATGAACAATTCCTGCAGATGTATTATTAAAGCATAAATCTCCCTGCCTCAGCTCTGATCTTTGTATTGGACTGCACAACTGAGTATACAAGCTTTGTGGGCTATAGTCATTACCTCTCTGGATGAGACCCATTTTTGTAAGTGTATATACTACAAGACCGGAGCAGTCATAATACTGCATACCAAGCCATCTCTCTGCCGAGTAATTTGAAAAGTAGTAATGAGCCCTTCCGTAGCTCTTTACAAGCGCATCAAGTACTTCTCTTGTAAGCAGCTGATCACTCTGCCCACCAAAAACATAACCTGCTCCTAGCTTTGAATTTACAATTGAAATAAACTCTTCAAGTCTATTCAAAATAACACGTCCTTCCATAGCATATTTATAAAAAATATTCCTTGTTTACATAATATGTGTTGCATGCTGCTTTTGGTACAGCAAAATAATATGCATGCAAAATCATATACATACAAAATCATATGCATACAAAATTATATGCGTCCTTGACTGCATAGGGAAATTATGTTATTTTATAAATATCTAAATTTTGAAGGGATGGTATTGATGTCGGTAAGTTTTGTAATGATAGTTATCAACTAAATACAGTTGATAGGACATATTTTAGTATTTTCAGGTATTACCCTGTTATATTATTGTATGCCCTAAACAGACATTACCTTATTGACTGCTTCAATATTCATTCTGATATTATCTCAAATACAGAATCATAGTGTATGACGCGACTAGGTTTGTTTGTCGGGTCATTTTTATTTTTCCGACTCGACCAAATGAGCTACAGTTGATGTACTGAATATACTGCTACAGCCTGAACCAATATTAGTCCCTTTTGATCTATCTCTGATAGCTTGTGACAAAATAACAGGTATGACAGCATATAGGATTTTATTGCGTATATACACTAAATAATAACCCGCAGGGAGCATTCTGCCTTTATAGGCAAGGTAATGTGTCGGCTGCGGGTTTTTTACGTCCGTAATTGATAAAATCTCAAGGTACAACAGTTATACAGCTATATTTATGGAGTATTCGATTGTAAGTAAAAGGTATATGCGATTAAAAATTAGTAATAAGGAATTTTGAGTAAAAAGTATTAAAGTTAAAGGAGTTTTAAAATGAATAAAAAAATGTATACAACATTAGAATTTGATAAGGTACTTAGCATGTTAGAAGACCTCGCTCTATCTAATAATGCAAAAAAAAGAATACTAAAATTAGAACCATTTCTTTCTGAGAGCGAAGTACACAGGCATTTAAATGAAACAAGTGAAGCTAAAGCAATTATTGAAAATTGTGGTACCCCTCCGCTTTCTGCAATGTCTGATTTAGACAAGTCACTTTCACTGCTTGGTAAGGGCGCTATCTTAATGCCTGAACAATTGGTTAATATAGCCCTATTTATAACTTGCTCCAGAAGACTTAAGAGCTACCTGCACAGGGCAGAGAGTCTGTCAACATCGGTAGCCACCTATGGTAACTCAATATATGATTTATCAGATATTGAGAATGAAATAAACAGAACTATTAGAGGTAATCTGATTGATGACAAGGCTACTCCAGCACTTGCTGATATCAGACGAAAAATATTTAACGCTGGAGTTTCAATAAAATCCAAGCTTGATTCATTGTTGAGAAATAATAAAAACTGGTTTTCAGAGGGCTTTGTGTCAATGAGAAATGGGCATTACACGCTCCCTGTTAAAAAAGAATATAAGAGTCAGGTGAGCGGTACTGTTATCGATATTTCCCAGAGCGGAAGCACATATTTTATTGAGCCATCGTCAGCCCGAAGATTCCAAGAAGAGCTGAATCTTCTCATGATAGAAGAAGAAAATGAGGTTCGACGTATTCTTTACACTTTAACAGGTCTTGTTGAAGAGAATCTTCAGGCTATTCAAATTAATATTGAAGCTATGGAATGCCTTGATTTTATTTTTGCCAAGGCCAAACTAAGCATTTCTATGAAGGCAATAGCTATACCTATTTCTAC
>JAEZFR010000203.1 GCA_023417285.1 Bacillota bacterium | reverse complement strand
CTTTAATATATAGATACCATATACCTTCATCAGAAAGTCTTAATAAACCCGATTCAAGACTTTCCCATTCTTCTTGCATATTGTCCTGTTTGCTCCATACATAGGATACAGTATCTACTCCAGAAAGATTATCGCTTAATATTGGAGTGACTAAAATATCATCATTGGTCCATTCAATGCTTGTAGGTGATGTTTCAATAGTCGGAGCAGTTTTATCAATATTAATACCGCTAATAATATATGTAGATTTATTTCCAGCTCTATCAATTGCGCACCCAGAAGTCTCCAGTCCCAGCCCCTCAATAGAAATTGATGAATCAGTAGTTAAGTAATCAATACCAGATAGGTCATCTCTTGCTATAAAATTAATATTAACAGGACTGTTATACCATCCATTTTTATTTGGCGTCTCGATGGCTTGTCCAGAAATTGTAGGGCTTGTTTTGTCAATATTTATACCTCTAACAGAATAACTTGAGCTTAGTCCCTGACTATTTACAGCTGTTCCCGTCCCACATTGGTCTGTCCCTTCTGTGGATAAAACCAAATCAGGCGAAACACTTGTTATAGGGTACTGAAAATCTTCTGCTGTAAAGCGAACTGTCACATCAGAATTGTACCAACCATTATCATTTGGTTGAGTTGTAGTAGTTCCTAAAATTCTTGGAGGTAGCTTCATAACATTCTCTTGAATAGTGGCTTCAAAAGATTCAACAGATTGTTCTGTGTTAGGAATCTCCACATTTTGAACATCGGAATAATGTGCTTCTATATCTTGACGCACAAGCTTTTCTAAATGATTTTCAACAGTCTTTCCATCTCCAATATCTGTAATGTCAAATCTCCCTTGTGGTCCTCCAACCAGTATGAGATTGTTACTCTCGCTTATTTCTAAAAACACAATATATTCAGAGCCTTCCTTAAGCAAATCATTTTCAAAAATTTCAAGCTGAGAATTACCATCCTGTATAAATGTAATTTCATTACTTGTTAATCCTAATAAATTCTTATAGGTAGAATCTATTTCCATTTTTACTGTGCTGAAGTTAAATCCATCATTAGCGCTATAACCATCTATTATTGACTTTACTTTACCCATTACAATGATGTCTGCATCTTGATATAGCTGTTGCTTACTTACATAAGGATAACTTGCAGAAACATGAATATCTGAAGAAGCAGTGTGTTTTTTCCAACCCTGAATAATACTTGCTCCCTCTATATCTTTTGGATTTATATTGGATTTCATGTTTGCTACACTATTTGCGGAAGGTGTTCCATACATAAGTTTATTTGAATTATCCACTGATATTCCATTTATTATTCTTCCATCATTAACATATAAATCTCTTAATCCGAGCGTATGACCAAGTTCATGAGCAACAATTACTTTCATAAAATTGAAATCAAAGTCTTTCCTACATAATTGTCTTTTATTTAGCGTAATTTTAAATCGATCAGAATTAACTGAGGCAACAGCAAAGTAACTTGCATCCGTGACATACTCTGCCTCAATTACATTGGTATAACTATTACTATTTGTAGTATCAAAAATTTTTTCCGGTGCTCCAGATATATTAGCATTGTTCCAAATTTGAATGCCCCCACCTTTTACCGCTGGTACAGTCAATTCTCCTATCTTCTGGTCATATGTGTACCCTTGAACAACATCTTTATATAATAACTTTCTATCATTTTCTCCTTTTTTGATTGTACCATCTGGGCATAAAATTAGGTCATTCATTCCTGAACCAAAACCAATAATAAGAGGTTTATCAATTGCATATTTTGCATTACCCGTAGTATCCCAACCCTTATCTTCTCCACCATATATAGTTCTTATATCTTCCCAAAAAATGCTTAATGTATACTTTTTTTCACAATCTCCCGTATCACCAGAGTGTGGAAGTACCTTAATATAATATTCCCCTTTGTTTGAACTATCAATTTTGTAACGTATCCATTCTTGGGTATATCCGCTGACAGATACCGCAACACAATCACCTGAAGAGTTATGTAATTCTATATCATAATTATGTTTGTCCTCTTCACTATGAACAGGCGAATCTAATCCGATGTATATATAGCGATCTTCAAAGTATCCATTTATTAAGTACCAGTCTTTATCATTAGAATCATATAATGTGGCATAATAGTCATTGCTTTTTGCAACACCAGGCCTAATAAATGTAGCACCTTGCAAGGTATCGTTAGTTGGTTCATTATCATCAAGACTAAAGTCTGAAAATTTAAATTCATTGCTTTCATTGTATTCAGTAATTCTATTTTCACTATCAACTATAACAGTTAAAGTAAATTTTCCACTAGGTGCAGTCCAATTACCTTTAACAGTAACAGGAATCCAATCTCCCTTTGCAATTGAACTTGTAAATTCTGCATATGATGTATATCCTTTATCATCTTTTATTGATACCTTAAAGGGCTTATCGGCTGTTGTTGAAGGACTATTTGCAGACCCACTATTTAAAATATTTACTTTTAATGTATAACTTTTCCCAGATTGAGGATGGTAATTTGAATCCGGCTCCCAATACACTCTAACAACTTTTAAATCAGGTAATGCAGCTACATTAAAACTTTTAGTAAAAGTATTATTATTTGTTGAAGTATATTGGTCGATAACTTCACCTGTAACAGTATGATTATCCGAGGTAGCTGTCCATTCAGTTATAGGAGTTGTTTGATAAGGTGGATTAGTTTGTCCTGAGTTAACAGTTAAAGTCACGCTTGAGTTTGCCGCTAGAGAAGAAATATTTTGTTCTGCCCAAAATGATGTTGAAATATTATCAATTTTAAAGTTTATTCTAGTTTGACCAGCGTATGAACCTGACCCTTGATTTTTAATAGTCACCTTAAAAGTAACCTTATCACCTTCATAGATTTTTGTTGGTGTCCAACTTATATCTGTAATCACCAAGTCAGGTTTTCCATTATCGGTTACCGTTACATTACATGAAGCCGTATACCCCCCATCACTTGTCCTAACTGTTATAGTCGCGCTTCCTGATCCAACAGGGGTTACCACACCAGTAGAAGAAACAGTTGCAACCCCATTGCTGCTTGATGACCAAGTAACAGTTTTATTAGCCGCATTACTAGGAGTTATTGTTGCAGTTAAAGAACCACTAGTACCCCCAACGTTTAAATTCATTGTTGACTTATCAAGTGTAACACCTGTAACCTGTATTGTTGGGGCAGAATAGGTTACTCCTAATTTATAGCTGCCTGTTCCAGTGTTAAAATGCCTTACCATAACATAATATGTC
>JAEZFR010000194.1 GCA_023417285.1 Bacillota bacterium | reverse complement strand
CACATATTCCACATCCCTTGCAAAAATCAAAATCAATCTCGATTTTAGATTGATTTTTACTTATTACACCTTCGGGGCAGCAAAGATAGCAATAGTAGCACCCATTACATATCTCTGCACTAAAGATGGGCCGCTCTGTCCTCCAATCAGCATTAGTAGTCACAAGTGTGCCGGCTTTGTAACATGGACCATTTGGATAATCTCTTATATGCTTTGGTCTATCAAGCTGAATAAGTTGTGGTTTGTTCATGGAGTCCCTCCCTTGCTAAGCCGAATGCCCTTTCTATTAGCCTTTTATTCTTAACTAATAATTCACCTTTCATAAAATCTTCTGTTCCTGACAAAACCGCATCTAGCTCTAATATGCCCGATACTCCAATCAAGGCCCCCAGCATAGCAGTGTTTGTAATTGGTTTTTCAAGTATCTCAAGAGAAAGGCTTGTAGCATCAATAGCAAATACTGATGGATTGTTTTTGTATTTTGACACATCATTAGAATTAATTATTATTCTCCCATCTGGCTTCAAATGGTACAAAAATGACTCATTAAATAGTGATTCATCCAAGATAACAATATAATCGCATTTTGTTATTTCACTTCTATCGAGAATCTTTTGATTATCTATTTTTGTATATGCAAGGACAGGAGCGCCTCTTCTTTCAGGTCCGAATGAAGGAAAGGAGAGAGCATATCTATCACCATAGAGACTTATTGAAGCTCCTAAAAGCTTTGCGGCAGTGAAGCCACCCTGTCCTCCTCTTCCATGCCATCTTATCTCTATCATGAGTATCTCTCCTTTGCCAACTGCTTTAGAGTAGACAATCTTTTGAGTGCCAACTCTAAAGTACTCTTGCTCTTTGCAAAGTGGAATCTTATCAAATGATTTATGTCCTCTCTAAAAAAACTAGAGCCCGGCACAGCCGCTACCCCAACCTCTCTAGCCATCCATTCACAAAACTCGACATCACTTTGGGCACCAAATTCTGATATGTCCACCAGAACATAGTAAGCACCCTGGGGAATGGTAAAGTTTAATCCTAGTTGCCTTAACCCATCTAAAAAGAACTCTCTTTTTTCAGAATAAATACTTTTTAATATATCATAATACTCATCTTCAAAGTTCAATGCAGTTACAGCAGCTTCCTGTAGGGGGGCTGCCGCACCGACAGTCAAGAAATCATGTACCTTTCTGGCTGCTTCAATTATATGTTGCGGTGCAATAAGATACCCCAGCCTCCAACCTGTAATGGAATAGGTTTTAGAAAGTGAGCTACAGGAAATTGTTCTTTCAAACATTCCGGGAAGTGCAGCAAAATACACATGTTTGTGCGGCTCATAGACTATATGCTCATAAACTTCATCGGTAATAACAAAGGTATCATATTTCTCAGAGAATTCGGCTATTATTTTTAACTCTTCAAGGGTAAAAACCTTTCCAATTGGATTGGATGGATTACACAGAATAATAGCCTTTGGTTTTTGTAAGAAGGCCTCCTCAAGCTCTGAAACATCAAAGCTAAATTCAGGTGGCCTTAAGGGAATGTATATAGGTGTAGCTCCTGACAAAATAGCATCCGCTGTATAGTTTTCATAAAATGGAGAAAACACTATAACCTTGTCGCCAGGGTTGCATACTGTAAGCATGGCCGCAAGCATAGCCTCCGTGCTTCCACAAGTGACTACTATCTGAGTTTCAGGATTAATATCTATACCCATAAACCTCGATTGCTTTTTAGCCAGTGCCTCTCTGAAGTTGTTTGCTCCCCATGTAACAGAATATTGGTGAATATTTCCCATAGCCACTTTTTGCAATGCCTCTTTGAGTTCAATTGGAGGATCAAAATCTGGAAAGCCCTGAGACAAATTAATTGCACCATAACTGTTGGCGATTCTTGTCATTCTTCGTATAACGGAATCCGTAAAGGTGCCAACCTTATCACTCAACTTAGGCATATTCTACCTCCTTGGTTCTCAGGTCTATAAGTCTCTTTGCTTTATGTGTTTCCCTTGGAAGAGCTCCATTTTCTATGACTCTAACCTCTTTTGGTTTCACTCCAACTCGAACCTTTATACGTGTAGCTACTTGTTCAGCTATGTAAGCATTGTCAACTATAGTATCATGAGCCTTTTCTACTTCTACAATAAACTTTGTTGTGAAATTCTCTGTGATTGCCGTAATCCGATATTCCCCCGAAAGTTTAGAGAAATTTCTCACTACAAACTCAATATCACTTGGAAAAACATTTACCCCTGATACTATTAATAAATCATCCAGACGTCCTGTTATCGAGATTCTAGCATGTGTTCTTCCACATTCGCAGGGTTGTCTATTCACCGTACCTATGTCACCGGTTCTAAACCGAATCATCGGTCTAGCTGATTTTTTCAGGGTGGTAAGCACTATTTCACCCCTTTCACCATCCGCGACAGGCTCAAGCGTATCTGGATTTATAACCTCCACCAAAATATGGTCCTCTGCAAGATGCAAGCCGTTTTTCTCGCTGCACATACCTGCGCAGGCTCCAAAGATATCAGAAATGCCAAAAAAGTCATACACTTCAGCATCCCACAACTCCTCTATTGCCCTTCTGGTGGCTTCAATTGAACCCCCTGGCTCTCCTGCAACTATTATTTTTCTGATTGCTAAATCCTTGGCTGGATCAATGCCATTTTGTTTGGCCGTTTCCCCGAGAAACCAGGCATACGAGGGCGTTGTCCATATTATAGTTGGCTGAAATTCTTTCAAAATAAACAATAATCTTTCTGATGGAATAGTGCCTGCCCATATACATAGCGCTCCTAGATTTTGTGCACCAATAACATCAGGTCCACCTACAAACAGTGTAAAATTCAATGCATGCACATACCTGTCTGTGGGCCTCATACCTGCAGCCCAAAACAATCTACTCTCAACATCCTGAAAGTCATCAAAATCCTGTTTTGTAAAAGGGCTCAAGGTAGGTACTCCAGTAGAACCACTTGAAGCTGAAACGAATACCACCTCTTCTTCAGATACAGCAACCATATCACCCAAAAGAGGGCTTTTGAGCTGTCTATCCCGCTCTATATATTTATTTATAAACGGAAATTTTCTCAAGTCATCTAAGGATTTTAAGTCATGAGGACTAACACCTGCCTCATCAAAAGCCTCCCTATAATATGCAGAATTGGCATAAGTAAATTGCAAATGCTCATAAAGCAGCCTATACTGTAACTTCTCTAATTCAGGCCTAGCAATTGTTTCTATCTCTTCGTTCCAATATTTTTTATAGCTCATATTTACTTCCCCCCCACTTTTGCAGCGCATAATTTATCTGTTATCCAATTTTAAAGCGCATAATTATCTGTTTATCCCATTTTAAAGCGCATAATTTATCTGTTATCCAATTTTTAAAGCCATAATTTATATGTCTATCCCACTTTCGCAGCGCATAATTTATCTGTTTATCCCACTTACATC
>JAEZFR010000180.1 GCA_023417285.1 Bacillota bacterium | reverse complement strand
CCCAAGTGGCCCAATAAACCTAACTTTCACAGACCCTACATCCTTCTTAACTTTGAAAAAGCTTGAGGTCCCCTCAATGCTTTCGATAATGGGTCTCTTTACCAGTGTTATTTTGCGATAAAAGCTGCCTTTTACAAAATAAACACTATCCGGTCCGCAAACTATCCCTTGATTTTTGTACTGTAGAAACTTAAATATACTAAATACGGCCAATAAAAGCAGCGCCGAAGCTATAATCCACTTGTTACCAACAATACAAGTTATAATGAGACCAGTAAATAATATACAATAAATCGGTGTAACAAAAAAGTACTTTAATGCTCTTTTTGGACATCTCTCCATATTGTTATTATTTAGCTCAAAGTGTTGCCCCGGTATAACAAAGTCTATAACCCTTTCTGCCGTTTGTTTATTAGCAACTGGGTATAAAATAGCCTTTTCTCCGTCCTTTTCAGCAACGTTACCATAACCAATAACACTCAGTTCCAAGCTATATAATTTCAGTATTCTCATTAATATGTTTTGCTTTAACACTATTGCTGATATTTTCTCTTGAGGAAAGGTATGCCTCTGATGATTTAAAATCCCATAGTCAATTATTAATTTCTCGTCTTCTTTTTCTAGCTTAAACCCGTAATACCTAATAAGGGTTCGTATGACCGAAATCAAAACAACACCCAAATAAACAGCAGCTATCAGTATAAACGCTAGTGCTACTATCACAGCACTAAATTCAAGCTCATAACTTGGTAGCGATATACTATCTGTTATAAGCCTTCTAATAAAATCATTTTCAAAAACAAAAGTAGCGGCCCCTAATAAGGCTAACACTCCTAGATACTTTGACCGTACAAGACCATACTTAATAAACTCAGCCGTAGAAGGCGTCAATATATTATTATTTTCTACTGTTACATATTTAGCTTTAGATTGTGATGGTGCTACTGCCTCTTTTAGTTCATGGGCATCATCTTCCTTGAGAATTAGGTAAGCCTCAGGGTTATTAGCCTCGTCTTTTACCTGAGATGCATTGTCAATCTTGACCTTATAAACTTTAAAAAGCTTATGAATAAGGTTTTGACTAAAATCAATGCTGGTAATTCCAGCAAAAGGTAACTGCATTTTCTTTTTGGTAAATAAGCCTGATTCTACAATCAATAGGTTATCGTCTATGTAATAAAATGTTGAGATAAACTTAATTAGATTTCCACTAGATGACAATAGTGCAATAACTATAAAAGCTATGGACTCGCCTACTGTACTTGCATCTATTTCGGACTTATTTTTTATTAGGTTTGCGACCGCGAGCAGCAATGGAATTAGCGGTACTAATGAGAGTTTATCAAAAATAAGAAGAAAATGCTGCCTTCTCTTTGTATTCAAATAGTTATCCTCCTTATATACAGTTCTTATTTACTATTAAGTCTATCTGTCAACTTTGTCTTTAGATGCTCAGAAATCTCATTTGCAACGTCAAACTCCAACCCTTCAATAGTAAAAGACCCACTTGCAGTATGTATGGTAACCTTCGCTAATTTATATAATCTGCTGATAGGTCCTTGGGACAAGCTAACATGCTGAATCCTAACAACGGGGACATTAGAAATTTTGAATAAAAATATGCCGTTTTTGATAAGCACTCTATCGGTGGATATTGCATATCCGTTTCTCGCATATTGAATCTTTGGAAACAAAAATACCTCTAAAATAAGCCAGCCCACGAACAATGCAATTAAAATATCAATATAAATCCTACCGAAATCAAAAAATTCCATCCTCACGAATGTAAATCTACACACTACTACAATAGCTAGTAAGGTAACTGATTGTATCGCATTTGATACCCTCCACATTGATATAGCCTTTGGATTAAGTTTCTCAAGCTCTTCATTTAAATTAGTTATAAAAATACACTCCCATCCATTAAATATAATATTTGCTTAGAATATATTAGGCCGTCTCTTCAACATCCTTTTTTACCTCACCATGACGAACAAATGTCATACATGCAATCGCAAGTGCAAATGCTATAGCAGCGTATACAAATAAAACATCATATCTATGGAGTACGTCCCTGATAAATCCAAATAGTATAGGACTAATTATAGAGGCACTAAACGAGAAAAAGTAATAATACCCGGTATATTTGCCTATATCCTTCCACTTCGCCATTTCCACCACCATTGGCAAGGAGTTAATATTTACGAAAGCCCAGAATACACCACCAAGTAGTAATAATACCCTCAAAACATTGACATCAGTCACAAGCGTCATTACCGAAAATAATACCGTAACACCTGCTAATCCAATAATAATGGTGGTTCTTCTGCCAATCTTACCTGAGATAAAGCCTGCAGGTATAGAAAAAGTTAAGAATGTAAGAGAGAACATTGCCAATAGCATTGAAGCGTCTCCAGCAGTTAAAAATGCTCCCGTAGAATCCTTTAGTGTATTGACAACATACGTACTAAAGAAGGTTTCAACCGCATTATAGCCTGTAAACCAGAATAGTATGGCAAATAGTAAAAATATCAAACTTTTCCCTGGATTGCCCTTATTTTTGTCGTTAAGCTCCTGAAGTTGCTGTTCCTTTTCCTGTTCCTTTTTTTCTTCCTCTTCGTATCGTGCAAAAAGACTTAGGTCTTCCTTTACAAAAAACTTAAGGACTAGCAATGCACCCACCATAAGTACAGCTGAGCACAAGAAAGGCAGTGGCATACCACCTAGTTTAAATAACAGCCCACCTACCAAAAATGAAAAAAGGCTTCCTAATCCACCCATGAAATTAATAACGCCGTTAGCCTTACTTCTCAAGCTAGGGGGCGTTAAATCGGGCATTAAAGCAACAACCGGCGCTCTCCATACTGACATCACAAAATTGAAAACAATTAATACAGCTATCAAAGAAAACAGGCTATTGGTGAGTGGAATTATTGTAAACGCCACTGCACAAATGGGTATCCCGAAGAGTATATAAGGCATTCTTCTGCCCATTTTACTTTTTGTTTTATCTGATAAGGCACCGAAAAGAGGCTGAAATACAACTCCAAAGATGTTATCAAAGGTCATAACTATTCCTATAAAGAAGGTGCTTGTGATAAAGTTCGATAGTAAAATTGGAACATATGCATTATATAGAGACCACGCAATAGAACTTGCAAAAAAACCGAAACCAATAAGGAAAGTCTGCTTATAATTTAGTTTCATACTCTTGTTCCCCTTTTAAATATTATATATTTGTTTCCCTTTTAAATATTGTATATTTGCTTCTCTTTTAAATATTGTATATTTGTTTCCCTATTTCAATAGCAATATCAGGATAATTCGTAATAATCGCATTTACTCCAAGCCTATACATCCAAGCTATATGCTCGTTTTGGTCTACTGTCCAAGCATTGATGTCTATACCTGCAGCCTTACAGCCGGCAACAGTGCTTGGTACCATAAGTGTCATATAAAATGGATGAATTGCCTCCGCCTTTAGATGAGCTGCATATACATGTGGATCTACC
>JAEZFR010000164.1 GCA_023417285.1 Bacillota bacterium | reverse complement strand
TTCAAACAAAGCCGATTATTACTTTAATGTGGTTGTAACAACAATAAATTCATCTACTTCCTCATTTAGCGGTTTGGTAATACTTCTTCAGAATGTAACACAGCTGAAACTTTTAGATAAAACCCGTACTGATTTTATTGCAACAATATCCCACGAATTCAAAACTCCGTTGACCTCAATTCTCATGGGTACTAACCTTATGTTAAACCAAGGTCTCGGACATTTGTCGATGGAGCAAAAGGATGTTGTTGTGGCGATTCAGGAAGATGGAGAGAGGCTCAGCACACTAGTAAATGACCTTTTGGAGTTGACAAAAATAGAATCAGGAAATGCAATATTTCATATTGAGCCCTGTTCTATAGAGGCAATAATATCCCAATCTCTTAAACTTTTTTATACCCAGGCTGATCAAAAACAGGTCTCTATTTTTTTTGATGGAGACAATAATCTACCTAGAGTTATGGGTGACCATGAAAAAATTTCATGGGCTATCAATAACCTTATATCAAATTCCCTCAAATATACCAATATAGGGGATGAGATATGTATCTCTGCTCAAGTAAAAGATAATCAAATGTTGATTAAAGTTTGGGATACAGGAGCGGGTATTCCGGAAGAATACATGGACAGAATCTTTGATAAGTTTGTTCAAGTTAAGGATGGAGAACTGGAGATTAGAGGAACGGGTTTGGGATTATATGTTGTAAGACAGATTATCAATGCTCACAGAGGCCATATATGGTGCGAGAGCAAGCTAGATGTCGGTTCCTGCTTTTCGTTCACCTTGCCGATAGAGTAATGTCAGGAGGTATCTATGAAAAAGGTATTGGTTGTTGATGATACAAAGAATATTAGATTGTTGCTGAGTAAAAGCCTCGAATTGCAAGGATATGATGTGGATACAGCCTGCAATGGCAAGGAAGCCCTAGAGCTTTTATCTTCAACGAGCTATGATCTAGCATTTTTAGATATTAAACTCCCTGAAATAAGGGGAACAGAAGTCCTTAGACGTATTAGAGATAAAGGCATTACAACACCTGTGATAATTATAACAGCTTACGCAACAGTAAAAAATGCCGTTGATTGTACAAAGATGGGTGCTGTTGCTTATGTGCAAAAGCCATTTACAGGTGATAAAATTAAGGGAGTAATTGAGGAGCTATCTATTTCAGCATTACCAAACAAAAAAGAGCCTATAGAATTGAATAAAAATTTCATGGAACAAGCAAAGTACCCTATACGTACAGGAAACATTGAACAGGCAAAGTACCATATGAATATAGGAAATATTGAACTCGCAATAGAAATATTAACCTCTGAATTGTCTAGTAATGTTGAAAACGCAGAAATATATCACCTATTAGGTGATGCCTATAACATGCTTGGCCAAGCTGATAGAGCTCAGAAATACTACAATATACATAAAATATTTAGTAATGACGAGCAATAAAAATTCATTTAAAATAATGATGACACTAAAATTCATTAAAATAATGATAAGCACTAAAATTCATTTGATATTAGGTGTAAATCTATATTATTTAGCATTCTAATAAGCTTGTTTACAGTAGAACCCCTTATAATAGTCTCTATCTTTGTTCTTTTAGGATACCCGATAAAAATCTGAGTTATATGCTTTTCATTTGCCCATTTCGCAAGCTCCTGTGAAACGCTCTTTCCTGTTAACTGCACAACATGTCCTCCAAGCTGTTCGGCAAGCTGAAAATGCCCCTTGAGTAGTGCTTGCTCCTGATTGGAGATCTGTTTAACAAGCCTGCTTGTGCAGTTCACAGTTACAACATACCATTCGCATTTATACCTGTTTGCAAGCCTCGCTCCCCTTCTTATTAGTTTTCTTGCAGTCTTGCTAGGGCTTATGCATACCATTATGCGCTCAGAGGTTGTCCAGTTTTCTTGGATGCCCTCCATTTTCATGTATTCTTTTAGGTCCTCATCAACTTCTTGAGCTATTTCTCTAAGGGTAAGTTCCCTCAATGCATTTAAATTTCCCTTTCTAAAGAAATTATGCAAAGCTTGCGGGACCTTTGACATATTATATACATTTCCTCTTTTAAGACGGTTCTGCAGCGCATCAGGTGTTAAATCTACTACCACAACCTCATCTGCTCGCTGCACAATATAATCCGGAATGGTCTCTTTAACCTTGATTCCTGTAATTTGCTGTACAATATCATTAAGGCTCTCGATATGCTGTATATTCAAAGTAGTAATTACATTTATGCCTGCTTTTAATATTTCCTCAACATCCATATATCTCTTAGCATTTTTCGAACCGGGCACATTGGTATGTGCAAGTTCATCAACTAACACAAGCTGAGGTTTTCTTGCAATAATGGCAGCTGCGTTCATTTCCTCCATCTCACAACCATTATAAGAAACCATCATTCTAGGCAGAACCTCAAGCCCAGCTATCTGAGCATCTGTTTCTTCTCGACCGTGACACTCTATGTAGCCTATAATAACATCCTGCCCATATTTTTTCCTTCTATTGCCTTCATTGAGCATGGTATATGTCTTGCCCACTCCAGGAGCGTAACCAATAAAAATCTTGAGTTTCCCTAACGCTTCATGGTTTAGTTTTTCAAGTGCTTCCTCAGGTGATATCCTCTGCTGTTCACTCATATTGCTTAACTCCCTTTATACAATCTTACGTATCTATATAGGCACCATACAAGTACCTTGGCAAGTATCTTTACAACCATGCAAGCACCAGTACAATTACCTATATATTATATCATTAATATTCTTCTTGCATTTCCACTTAATATTTTCTCTATATCTTCTGCTGATAACGGCATGGTTTTGAGGATATCAGCCTCTTGTTTTGCATTGCTCCATGGAGAGTCAGATGCAAATAATATCTTGTCGGCACCGTGTTTCTCCACTATGCGCATAAACTGCTGCTTTTTATAGAATTCAAAGCCCATGGAAGTATCCATATAAATGTTC
>JAEZFR010000123.1 GCA_023417285.1 Bacillota bacterium | reverse complement strand
ATAGAACAGGGGCTAATGGTACTACTGGGTGTCGGACAAAATGATGATGAAACCGACGTTAATTATCTAGTAGAAAAGATAATTAACCTAAGAATATTTGAAGATGACCAAGGAAAGATGAACTATTCACTATTAGACATAGGCGGGCAAATACTGGTGGTTTCGCAATTTACACTTTTCGGTGACTGTCGTAAAGGAAGAAGGCCCAGTTATGACAAGGCTGCAAGGCCAGAGGAGGCTAAAATGCTATATGATAAATTTATAGACAAATGTAAACAATATAATATCTATACGCAAGCAGGGGTTTTTCAAGCTAATATGTTAGTAGACATAATGAATGATGGCCCAGTAACACTTCTAGTGGACAGTAAAAGGGATTTCTGATGTAATTAACTGACGCAATTGGTGAGATATTTTTAGAACATAATACTTTCTAAATTGCTCTGCCTCCGTGTTGGTATTTTAATTAGGTTTGGGGATGAACACTTATGAATTTTAAACGTATTCAAAGAGGGATGTTTGATTCCTTATGTTACTTAATCTATGAGAATAAAGAAGCAGTGCTTATAGATGCAGGAGTGAGTTGTGATAAGGTACTATCCGTTGCTCAGGAGCTTGGAGTGGATATTAAAAGTATAATACTAACCCATGGGCACATTGACCATATCGTTGAGGCGGATAGAATCATTGAAAAAACAGGTGCAAACCTATTTATACATGCCGATGATGCACAATGCCTGGTTGATCCAAGGACAAATGCTTCTGCCTATACAGGTAAGCCATTTAGCATAACATCAAAATATATTACCTTGAGTGATAAATCAGTCATTACCATTGGAGAGAATAAACTCAATATTATTCATACTCCTGGACATACCCCAGGGTCTGTATGCATACTGTGCGACGATATTCTTTTCTCAGGCGATACCCTGTTTGCAATGGGATATGGTAGAGTGGACCTTCCATATGGAAGCTTTGAGGATATATACACTTCTCTTGTTGATGTTCTTTTTAAGCTAGAATCAGATATTAAAGTATTCCCTGGGCATGGTGCAAGTACAACCATTGGTGAGGAGGCAAGAAGCAACCCTATTTTGTATTCTACAAAATGGTAGGTTAATTAGAGGATAAATATGATTTATTTAAAAAACGAGTGTAGTGAGTATAGTTATGAGATAGAAGACGTTATAAAGCTATTTTTTAGACAGCAACAAATAATTAAGATAGATGAGCCTTTGAACAATTATTCTTCAGAGGCATTAATTTTGTGTACCGATTTTATAGATGATATGGGTAATAAAAATATAAAAGTAAACATAAAGAATGATTCTAAATCCAAAGAAATATGTGTTTGCTCTCAGCAGAAGGAAAGCTTAGAACCCCATGAAGCTAAAAGTCAGGTAAGAAAACTTCTAAAAAGGGAGCTTTATAAGCTAATATCAGATTTTTTCGACAGAAAACTACCATGGGGCGTACTTACCGGCATCAGGCCAGCTAAACTAGTGAATGAAATGTTAGACAATAATTTTACACATCAACAGGTTATTTTTGAACTAAAAGACAACTATTTTGTCTCAAATAAAAAGGCACAATTACTTTATGAAGTGGCTCAAAACCAGAGGCATCTTTTTGAGAAGACACCTGGTAATGCCATTTCATTATATATAGGGATACCTTTTTGTCCTACAAGATGCTTATATTGCTCATTTTCGTCCAGCACACTGGGACAATATACAAAAATGGTAGATCTATATGTAGATACCCTAATACGTGAGTTAAGTTTCACTGCATCACTTCTAAGAGATTACAATCTCATTATTGAGAGTATTTATATTGGGGGTGGAACTCCTACCTCACTTAACGTAATGCAATTGAGCAGATTACTTTCCTCTATAGAGCAGCTTTTTGATTTGAGCTATATTAGAGAATATACTTTAGAAGCGGGGAGACCTGATACAATTGATGAAGATAAGCTAAAATTAATTGCTGCTTCAAAGGTTGATAGAATAAGCATCAACCCACAAACAATGAATAATGACACATTGAGGCTTATTGGAAGGCAGCATACCGCGCAAGACATTATAAGTGCCTATAACCTTGCCAGAAAAGAAGGCTTTAGCAATATAAATATGGACATTGTATCTGGGCTACCTGGTGAAAATGTCGAGATGTTTTTGCACACCCTCAAAGAGATAGAGAAGCTTAAGCCCGACAGTCTTACTGTGCACACAATGTCTGTCAAAAGAGCATCAAGGCTTATGGAAGAGCAGAAACTGAACATGCTAGATGAGCAGTATAACAATGTTGAGGATATGGTGGATTTAGCAAGGCAGTATGCGCAAAATATGGAGCTGGTACCCTATTACTTGTATAGACAAAGAAATATTCTCGGCAATCAGGAGAATATCGGTTATTGCCGTAAAGGCTGTGAAAGCTTATATAATATTCAGATAATGGAGGAGAGGCAATCCATTATTGCGTGCGGAGCAGGTGGGGTATCAAAGGTAGTTTTTACTGATAATAGAATAGAGAGATGCTTCAACGTAAAAAGTGTAGAGGAATATATTGCTCGCATAGAAGAAATGCTGACTCGTAAGAGCCAGCTTATTCAGTCGAGATATATTTGTCCACAATAATATCTATTCTTCTGTTTTGTTTTCTTCCTGCTTCGGTTGCATTGTCGGCAATTGGATGGAACTCCCCACGGCCCTGGGGTACTAAATTCTTCTCATCCATATCGCAGTAATCAATAAAATACTTTACCAGGTTTACAGCTCTTTTGGTAGATAACTCCCAATTGCTAGGGAAGGTATATGTATTTATTGGAACATTGTCAGTATGTCCTTCAACTATGATTTCAGTACCTAAAGTATTAAGCATTGTACCTATTTTGTTGATGACATCAATATGATTCTTGTTGAGGTCAGCTTTACCTGTATCAAACAGCAGAACCTCATTAAGGCGTAGAACTAGCTTTGTTGACTCATCGATCAGGTTTATCTGATCTTGAAGCGAATGTTGGGTAATAGCACCTTCAACCTCTTCCCTAAAATTTTTGAGTTTCATCTGGTATTCAAAATTATAATCTTCTTCATCTAATTCTGCATTGTTATTTTTATTATCGATTAGATTCGGCATATTAATAAAATTGTTACCTATATTCTCAGCATACAGTGCCCCAGAATTGTCACCAAAAGCTAACCTTAGAGATTTGGCAACCGCATCAAACTTCTGCTGGTCGATAGCAGCCATTGAAAAAAGCAATATAAAGAATGTTAATAATAAGGTTACTAGGTCACTATAAGTGGTCATCCACTCTGGCGCTCCCTCACTAGGGGAGTCATCGTCAGTGTATTTTTTTTTCCTTCTCATAATTTTTATTTCCTTCTATTAATATTGTGACAGCGTTTCAGCTGTAACATCTTCTTGCTGTGCAGCAAGCGCCATGTATCTCTGTTTTTCCTTTTCTGAAAGGAAGTTTAAAAGCCTTTGTTCCAGTATGCGTGGATTTTCTCCCGCCTGTATAGATAGAATTCCCTCAATAATCATCTCTTTTTGCGTTGTTTCTTCTTTTGAATTCTTAGCTAATTTATTGGCTGCTGGAATACAAAACAGGTTTGCCAAAACGCTTCCATAAAACGTTGTTACCAGGGCAATCGCCATAGCGGGACCGATAGAACTTGGATCATCCAGTTTTGATAAAAGAGCAATCAAACCAATAAGTGTACCAATCATACCCCAGGCAGGAAATAATGAGCCCATCGTCTTGAATAATGCCTGGCCGCGCTGATGCCGCTCTACCATGGCATGTATATCCATATCCAGTAGACTAGTAACTACATCAGGTTCAAGTCCATCCACTATAAATTGAATTGACTTGCTGATAAACTTATCCTCTGTGTTTGCTATTTTGTTTTCAAGTGCCAAAAGTCCGTCCCGGCGTGCACATTTTGAATAATCGAGTAAAAGGACTATGACTTCAGCTGAATCTCTTTTCTTATCGGTAAAAGTGTTTTTTAATACCTTCATTATTGAAATTACTTCACTTAACCTAAAGCTTATAAATGTAGAGGCAAGTCCTCCTCCTAAAACAATTATAACGGATGCAACATCCAGAAAAAAACTGGGTGCTGGCCCTGTAAAAACCGGAATAAGTATACAAGCAATACCACTTATTATCCCGATAATAGTAGCTAAATCCATGTTTTCTCTCCTTAAAATATTTTTTTTTATTTATATCAAATCTAACAATAAATAAATTGAATTATGTATAGATATTTAAGATAACTATATGTATATTTTATTCTAAAAATATACATATTCGTATATAATCTAACATAATTCCATATAAATGTCCACAGATACCATATATTATAGACCTTTTGTACTATAGATAGCATAGACTATGTCTCCTAAAAAGTATGAGACTAAAACAGTTTTTATTATTTAGACTACAACTGTTTGTTATCAATACAATATAATACTTTAACATAATGTAATTTTTATTAATTCTTTAGCGTTTATCCTAATTTTAGGAACTTATTTGTATTGACAATACCTTTTTGTAAAATTAAAATATAAACATGTGTTATTAATACTTAAAGCTTTGAGAGGGAAGAGTAACAAATTATTCTGCTGTCACAGGGAGAGCTGACATGATTGAGAGCAGCTTACAAAGGAGATTTGAGAAAGACACCCTTTAGCTGGTGAATGAACTTCGATATTCGAATAGTAAGTTCACCCGTACCATCTGCGTTAAAGATTATGAGTTGGTTCAATGATGAATCATTAGGGTGGTACCACGGGAAAAATATACTCTCGTCCCTTTCGGGATAGGGAGTTTTTTATTTTCTTTGCTACTGTTGACACAAAAAAGGCAATGCTATAACTAATATATTTAAAATAGGAGAGATGAACAATGTCAAAGCAGATAGTAACTCCGTCTATTTTGCCAGGTTTTTTAGAACTATTGCCACAAGATCAGATGGCTTTTAACGGAATGCTTGATACTATTAGACACACATATGAGAAGTATGGCTTTATTCCATTAGATACTCCAACAATTGAAAAGGCAGATGTTTTACTTGCTAAGAGCGGAGGGGATACCGCTAAACAGGTTTATAGGTTTAACAAGGGAGATAATGACCTGGCATTAAGATTTGACCTCACTGTGCCTTTGGCACGTTATGTTGCTCAACATTTTGGGGAGCTTACATTTCCTTTTAGAAGATATCACATAGGTAAGGTCTGGAGAGGAGAAAAACCTCAAAAGGGAAGATTTAGGGAGTTTTATCAGTGTGATATAGATATTATAGGTAGTGAAAACCTGAGTGTAATTAATGATGCTGAAATATTGAGTGTTATCTATTCAACCTTTAAGGCACTTGGTTTTGATGACTTTACTATCAGAATTAATAATAGAAAGGTTCTCAACGGGTTTTTTGACAGCCTTCAGATAGCTGATAAGGCCGAAGTACTTAGAATAGTTGATAAATTAGACAAGATAGGTGAAGGTGCGGTTTCAAAAGAATTACAATCTATAGGAATAGATGATACTGCTACAAAAGCTATCTTAGATTTTGTAGCTATAAAGGGTAGCTGCACTGAGATTATTGATAGCCTTAAGGTTATGAATGTACAGAACGACGGTTTTATTGAGGGCATCAGGGAATTGGAGCTTGTTATTGATTATATCAATTCCTTCAAGGTACCTTCTTCAAATTATTCAATAGACCTCACCATAGCAAGAGGGTTAGACTATTATACTGGAACTATATATGAAACTATTCTGAATCAGTACCCATCTATAGGAAGTGTTTGTTCAGGAGGAAGATATGACAATCTTGCTCAGAATTATACAAACAAGAAACTACCAGGGGTTGGTATATCCATTGGCCTTTCAAGATTGTTCTATCAATTGAAGGAAGCAGGGATATTAAAGGAAGGTAAAAAGAGTACTCCTTCCAAACTACTAGTTATCCCGATGGCAGATACCATGCCAAATGCTCTTGAATTGGCTTCAGTAATAAGGGAAGCTGGAATTGCGACAGAGATTTACTTCAATGATGGAAAGCTTGGTAAGAAGTTCGGGTATGCTGATAAGCTGGGTATTCCTTATGTTGTTGTTGTTGGGGAGGACGAAGTAAACACTGGACGATATAAACTTAAAAACATGGCTTCTGGAGAACAGCAGGAGCTTACGCCTCAGGAGATAATTAGTGCACTGGCAAACATATAGCCAGTCATTGGGTTTTTAAAACATTACTGAGCAAAATATAACAGGGTAAATTATTAAAATTGGATATGGCAAAGATGTTTGTCCAAACCATTCGGCAAAATATTACAGGTTAAATAAATAAATTTGGAGGGTATATTTACATGGGAGAATCAATTTATGGTCTAAAGAGAACACATAAATGCACTGAACTATCATCGCAGAATATTGGTGAAACAGTTACGGTAATGGGTTGGGTGCAGAAGCAAAGAAATCTTGGAAGCTTGGTTTTTGTTGATTTGAGAGATAGAAGTGGCATTGTTCAGCTTGTTTTTACTGATAAGGACAGTGAAATGTTTGAAAAAGCAAAGTCCATAAGAAGTGAGTTTGTTCTTGCTGTAGTTGGTGAAGTTTCTGCAAGAGCTGCTG
>JAEZFR010000118.1 GCA_023417285.1 Bacillota bacterium | reverse complement strand
TTCCTGTACTGGGGATATGCTATGGAATGCAGCTGATGAGCGTTATGCTAGGTGGAAGTGTAATGGCTGCTACTCAGAGAGAATACGGCAAGATTGATATTGATATTGTGAATGGCAATCCATTCTTTGAAAATGTTGATAAGACAACTACTTGTTGGATGAGCCATACTTATTATGTAAATACACCACCTGAAGGCTTCTCCGTTATATCAACCTCAGTTAACTGCCCAACAGCAGCTATGATTCATGAAGAGAGAAAGCTCTATGCTGTACAGTTCCATCCAGAGGTAAACCATACACCACAAGGAAAGACAATGCTTAGAAACTTCCTATATAATATTTGTGGTTGTAAAGGTGATTGGAAAATGTCTTCCTTTGTTGAAACATCAATTCAGCAGATTAAGGATAAGGTTGGAGACAAAAAGGTACTGTGTGCATTGTCAGGTGGAGTTGATTCATCGGTAGCAGCGGTACTTATTCATAAGGCAATCGGAAAACAGCTTACATGTATATTTGTAGATCATGGTCTACTCAGAAAGTATGAGGGAGACCAGGTTGAAAGTATATTCAGAAAACAGTTTGATATCAACCTAATAAGAGTTGATGCAGAGGATAGATTCCTTTCTAAACTTGCGGGTGTTACTGATCCTGAAACAAAGAGAAAAATTATCGGTGAAGAATTCATACGAGTTTTTGAGGATGAAGCAAAGAAGATTGGTAAGGTGGATTTCCTCGTTCAAGGAACAATATATCCTGATGTAATTGAAAGCGGTGCAGGGGATGCAGCAGTAATTAAGAGCCACCACAACGTTGGGGGATTGCCAGACCATGTTGATTTCAAGGAAATCATTGAACCTCTTAGAAATCTGTTCAAGGATGAGGTAAGAAAAGCAGGCGAAGAGCTGGGTATCCCAGAGGATATGGTTTGGAGACAGCCATTCCCAGGTCCTGGACTTGCTATCAGAGTAATAGGCGACCTTACTAAGGAAAAGCTTGATACACTTAGAGATACTGACTATATCTTCCGTGAAGAGATTAAGGCTGCCGGCCTAGGAAGAGAAATTAATCAGTACTTTACAGTACTCACAAATATGAGAAGCGTTGGTGTAATGGGTGACGAGAGAACCTATGATTACACACTTGCACTTAGAGCTGTTACAACTACCGACTTTATGACAGCAGACTGGGCAAGAATACCATATGACGTATTGGACAAGATATCCCGCCGTATTATCAACGAAGTAAAGGGAATCAACCGTATCGTTTATGATATAACCTCTAAGCCACCATCAACTATTGAGTGGGAATAGTAAACATGTTAAAGGGCAACCCTCCTTTCCCTGAAAAGGGCAAAAAGTGTTTCCCCCAAAAACAAAAGAAATAAATGAAGATGAGACCTTGAGATAAGTCAATTAGACTTGTTTGAGGGTCTTTTTTGTTTAGATAAATGGAGTGGAAAAAACCTTGAGATTACAGGATTACAGCAGTTGAAGAGTGGAAAAAAGTTGAAAATATAACGAGAATTGACCCTCTTTTAAATAGGGAAAAAGAAGAGGCTCCCCTAAAGGAGCCTTCTCAAATTGATTAATGAACAGAGTGGTTAAGTTTACTAACTAATAACTATAATTTTATTGGACTGGCATACCTGTGATATAGTCAACATACTTTCCGCCATTTTCTAATATGACACCATCATCGTTAGTTACACGCCAGAAAACATAACTATTTAGGTCTTCTGATGTCGGCTCATAATAGATTACTGCTGAACCATTTGCTACACCTGAAGCACCTGAGATTGGAACTGGGTTCGAGCCTGGAATCCAACGATAGAATTGATATGACCAATTACCTTCCAATGAGAGATTTACTCCCACTTCGACAAGAGTATATATTCCGTCTGTGGATTTGGAACCATATGGAGCACCATATCCAGAAATAGAAACGGCTTCGGCATCTGCAGTTTTAAATGTAACAGGTGTCATAAACACATTCTGGCTGGTTTCAAAGCACACGGTATAGGTTGTGCTGAATTGTAAATTTAGTATAGCATAGAAGTTTCCACTTGCGTGCACATATGGTACTTCGCTATTTGACCTATCCATTGATGAGGTCATCTTCAACACTTTATAATTAATGCCATCTTCAGAAAGATAAAGATTGGTTGCTTTTACTCCTTTGTCTGTGGGAGCGATTTCGAATCTAACATAAGCATTGTTACTCAATAAAGATTTGGCTGATAGAATAGATACCCTTTCATTATTTGTATACGTCTTTGAAGATAAATCAACCAAAGCATCAGGTGAAGTAATTGGTTTGCCAAAGCCATATTTAGCAGCGATTGTGCCATTGATTGCTTCTTTTGCAATCAACGTTTCTGCAAGCTTATTGGTTTCATCTTTTTTGTTTGCCCCAAGAACACTGTAGATTATATCTACACAGTCTCCACGGTTAAAAGCTCCATTAGCTGCGTAATTACCCGAAGCGACTATGCCTAGTGATTCTGCTTTTTGAATTGATGCGCTCCAAACAAAATCACCACTTTTATCGCTATAGCTGAGAGCTCTCAGCATAAAAGTAATGAATTGTGCTGGAGTAGTAAGGTCGTTAGCTCCAAATGTGGTTTTCCCTATTCCACTTGTGTATCCCTTATTATAAGCATAAGCAATACTTTTGGCTGCCCAAGTTGGAACATCAGTAAATGGGCTTGTGTAAGAACTTTGCTGTGCTATTTTTTCTTCTCCAAGCATTCTGAGAAGCATAACAACAGCTTCGGTTCTTGTGGGAGATCGGTCAAGGTCAAATCCATTGTCTGTCCCCATAAAGAGCCCAAGTTCTTTTAAAGCGTTTGCACGGTCAAGTGTGGTTTTTACTGTTATCTTGGTTGTATCAGTTGCTGACGCCATCGCTGTCAAGCTGAATATGATGGCCAAAGTGAGAATAACTGATGTTATTTTCCTAAACATAAAAATCTACCTCCTGAAAATACTGTAATGTATTATGTTGAATTTAAAGCTTTTTGTTAAATTGCTAAACATATATTATTGTTTTGAAACCCATATTCTTACTTCGACATAACTTCAAATATCCCTTCGAATTTGTAAAATTCTACATATTTTTAATAAATAGCGGAATCTATTGTATTCTACGGGACGTTGATGTACGCTACAAGAATTCTAAAATAATAAAGGGAGTTTATGATTCAGAAGCAGATAAGTTATACTCGAATAATGCTGCTCAAAAAAGGAAGGCAGAAGACATACAAACCTTACTTGTTTAAAAAAATTAAGACTGGTAAGGCTTAATTATGTTTAGAATGTTATTTTCAAACTTTTGCAAATTTTATGTAAACATATTTAATTTTCATTTATTAACATAACCATATTAAATTTTAAAAAAAGGAGTTAGTTTTCCGTCCTGATGTCACATTTTTCCAATGAAAACTCGGTCTATTTTTGATATATTATATATAAGAAATAGCTGCAGCTAAATTCTAAAAACAGCTGAGTCGGACAGAAGAAAAAGGCACCTTGCACTTGTGAAAGGAAGAGAATTTAAGGAGATAGTACATTTTGTTCTTTTTACAGGATCATGTTTTAAATGCCGAATTGCTTCATCAAGTATAATTTACATAATAAAATGTAGATTATTTTCAATAAATATAAATTTTTTTCTATTTATTTTGGCATTTTCCACTCCTATAATAAAGGACAAGAAGGGTTACAGCATACCTGTAACTAACTTACTCTCCGGTGAGTATTATATTCAAATTAGGAAAGGTGAGGTCAATTTTATGAAGAAATTAACCCGAGTTTTTTTCCGCACTTCTTGTTTTTTGTCTTGTTCTAACCATGATTGGTTGTGGAACTTCAGGAGAATCTAATTCAACACAGTCCAACAGTACTACTTCCCAGTCTAATGCAAATACAGGCGAAAAAGTAGTTATCCGTGTACTTGACCAGAATACTAAACTCACAGACGGTATGACCGCATTTGTAGAGAGAATAGAAAAATATGCAGAAGAAGTATCTGATCGTTATGTTATCGAACACGAAGGTATCGCAGGTGATGATATTAAAACAACTATGAAAACTTATGTTGCTGCAAACAACACTCCGGACATCGTTGAGTATTGGAACTCCGCTTCTGACAGCGGTTCCATGATGGATGCCGGCGTATTTCTTCCCATTGACGAATTCTTCGCAGCTTCTACAGAGCTAAAAGAGGAAGACTTTATGGAGTCCCATTATTACACCTACAACGGAGTATCCTATGGTATTCCGATGGATCATGCAGTTGGTGTATGGCTCGTAAACAAAGAAATTTTTAAGAAATATAACTTGGAATATCCTAAAACATATGATGATATTATCGAAATAGGCAAAGTGCTGAGTGCTAACGGTGTTATAACTCTTGCAATGGGCAGTAAGGGCGGCAATCCAGTCCATTTCCCAATCTCCGATCTGTATGGCCGTCTTAAAGGCGCCGAGGAAGAGATGAATAGTATCGCTCAGACTGGTAAAGTTAAAACAGATCTGTTTGTTACAGCTCTCACCAAAATTGATGAAATGCGCAAAGCCGGCTGCTTCCCATCCGACACTATAACAAACGGCGACTGGGGTCCAACTCTGGCACTCTATAACGAAGGACGAGCAGCTATGTACTATCTACTCTCCGGTATGGCAAACCAGGTTACCGAAGAAGCTTATGCTTGGTCTGAGATCATCGATCATCCACAGGTTACTGGCGAGCTAGCACGAGATGACCAGGACGAAATGGGTATAATGCTCGGCAACAAGGCTATGTTTATTTCATCAGCTGAATGGAATAAGAGTGATGCGAAGAAAGACGCTATCGTGGATTACTTGGAATTCTATTTTAGCGATGAGATGTGTCAGTTCTACTATGAAGCAAAAGCTACTCAGCCTGCAAAGATCTTGGAGTATGATAACACCAACGCTGTACCGCTGGCTAAGGACATGGACAAATATTACGCGGATAGACCGAACATCACTAAAAGTGCTCAGATCCATATGTTAACTATTCCTAATGACACCGTATGGGCTGATTATCAGAGCTATCTGGATGAATTCCTTGCCGGTGCACTTACTCCTGAGCAGTATGCTGATAAGGTACAGGCTTCTATGGACAGAAATTATAAAGTTAACTAATAAACACCTTAATAATTAACACCTTAATAATTAAAATTTTAATATTAAACACCTTAATAATTTATCACCTTGAAACATAAGAAAGGGAAGGGGAATTTTAAATTAGATTGTTCCCTTTACCCTTTCTTATTCAAGGATGCTTTCATCGAGAATGCTCTGCTGTTTTTATTGATTAATAAATCAACATCAGTGCATTCTGCCATCATAGGGGAATAGATATAATGCTTGTGTCTTCCCCGAGAAAGGATGCTGAATGGAATGAAGCAATTCAGATTAAAGCGAAAATTCAATGATGCGGCATTTTCCACGCTTTTTTCCCTGCCTTCTGTTGTATTATACATAGTTTTTATGATTTTACCGTTGATCTTCGTTATATACTTATCCTTTACACAGTGGACAGGAGCGGGAAACATCAACTTTGTCGGTTTTGAAAACTATAAATTTCTTTTTGCTTATGGGGATTTTTGGATAATTATGCGCAATACTGGAATCCTCATCGCGCTTCATGTTTTACTCCAAGTTCCTTTGGCGGTATTAATTGCATTTTTGCTTTATCGCACGAGACAGGGCTTTCGATTTTTCCGTGCTGTATATTTTATGCCGTCCATAATTTCAGGTACTGTAATTGGATTGATGTTTTCTGTTTTGCTCAATAGTGATATCGGACCAATCAATTCAATACTGCGCTCAATAGGGCTTGGTTCGATGGCCAAAAGCTGGCTGTCCGATCCGAAAATTGCGATTTACACGGTATCCTTAATAATGATTTGGCAATATATCGGATATTATATGGTAATCATCCTGGCTGGTATGCATTCAATTTCGGAAGAGATTATTGAAAGCGCCCAAATCGACGGCGTAAACAGCACGCAGTTGGCCTTTCATATTGTTTTACCGCAAATCAAACCGGTGCTGGAAGTGAGTTATATTTTCTGCCTGACCGGGTGTTTAAAAGCCTTTGAGCATGCATTTATCACAACTTGGGGAGGCCCTGGTGTTGCTTCCACCAACCTTGCGCTGTATATGTATAAAATGGCCTTTTCTACCTCGGAGCTTGGAAAAGGAGCAACTGTTGCGGTGATCATCGTGATCGGCGCGCTGGTGCTTACAAGAATTACCGGCATTATCTTTAATGATCCGGATAAAGGAGGAAAAGGTGTATGAAGCGTGGCGTTGTATTTTACCTAAAGATGTTTTTACTATCCATTTTTGCTGTCAGTACTATTTTCCCTTTTTGTTGGGTTCTGCTGTCTTCATTTAAGACGACCTCTGAAATCTATGGAGATGCATTTTCTCTCCCAGAGAAGTGGCAGTTTGTGAACTACATTACCGCATGGAAAGGCGCAGGAATGTCCCATTCCTTTATCAATTCTCTGATTTATACTACCGTTGCGGTTTGCGTTGTTTTGACCATCACTTCTATGGTGTCTTATGTTATTGCCAGGAACCGTTACGGTAGGTACCTGTATTTATTCTTTTCCTTTGGATTAATGGTTCCTATCCATTCAGTGATAATACCGCTGAATGTTCTTGTGAATAAAATGAATTTAACCGGAACAAGATTCAGTCTGGTCATTATTTTTATAGTAATGAATACATCAATGTCAATTTTCATTATCACTGCTTTTATGAGGCAGATTCCGCTGGAATTAGAAGAAGCTGCAACCATTGACGGCTGTTCTAAGCCGCAGATATTCGTGCAAATCATATTGCCGATGTGCCGCTCAGCTTTAGCTACGGCAGGAACGCTTGCTTTTATCAACTGCTGGAACGATTTGCTTTTGAGCATGATCTTTATAAATAAAAGTGAATTTAATACAATAAATTACTCTATTTTCATGTTGAAGTCGCAGTTTATCGCCAATTACGGCGCAATCACTGCAGGACTTGTCATTTCGATTTTACCGGTATTCTGTGTGTATGTACTGTTCCAAGAGCAAATAGTGAAAGGATTTCTAAGTGGAGCAATAAAAGGATAGGGTGTATGAGAATGAAAAGGTTCAGTAAAGGCTTAATGGTCATGAAGAATGAAAAAACATTCCAAAATAGAATCTTTCAGACGTTGCTTTCTTCCACCTTGGTAATTTTGGCAGTGTTCATCATCAGCCTTGTAAACTTTTATTTGTTTTTGAGTCACCACTATATCTCTTATTGCGAAAATGTATTAACACAAGTCAGCAGTCAAATAGAAAACGTTCTGCATAAAATGACTTTGTCGCAAGAACAGGCATTTTTAACCATTTGCGAATCTCCTATACACAAAAGGAGTTATTATGATGAGCATGTGATGCTTTCGGGAAGAGAAATTATAAGTTCTCTTGCTAATATAAGCTATAACAACGACGATATCGATAATATCTTTGTCCACATGTATAGAAATGACGGTTTTTATACTACAGAGAAATCCCTTTACGACAGAAAGGATATAAAAAGAAGGATTGCTGAGAATCAGAAAAATATTGGAGACATGAACTACGATGTCACAAGGGGGCACGATGGCAAGATCGATACTGTGAACTTTTATTCTTATGTATATGAAATGGGAACCAGCAAAATAGTTGCAGGGCTTTGTGTGAGCTTGAAGTATAATAGGTTCAACAAAATTTTGAACTTGATCGATTTGCATGAATCTCAACAAGTCTATTTGGTTGCCCGCAACGGAAACATACTGTACAACAGCGGAAATAATGAAAATTTTGAGTCCACTTACCTTTACAACCAACAAACTAGTATCGATATTATCAACAATAAAAGTGTGATAAGCCACGAGGTGGATTTGATTGATTGGAAGCTAATCGTGGTCGTTAATCATCTTTCTCTGTTTTTTTCTTTGTTTAAGGACTCTTTCCTCTTTTTGGGAATCTCCTATGTTATCTGTGTTTTGGTGAGCATTGGTTTTGCCTTTTCCCGTTCGAAAGCGCTGGCTTCTCCGATCAATGAGATTATTGAGCAGATTCAGGGCTATTCAGAAAACAATAAGAAATTGCTCGAAATTAAAACGAACAACACCGACATTGCTTCATTGGTGGGAAATTATAATCGGTTGATAAGACGTATTGAGAATTTGCATGAAATCAATATTAGGAATGAAAAGGAGAAAATGAGAGTGGAATATAAGGCGCTTCTCACGCAAATTAATCCACATTTTCTTTTTAATTCATTGGATTGTATGAGAGGCATGGCGTTGAAATATAAGGCACGAGACCTCTCGTTGACCATACGCTCTCTCTCCCTAATGTTGCAATATAGCTTGGTTGAGGCCAATGAAAAGGTTACGTTAAGAGATGAGCTAGAAAATCTCGAGAACTATTTATCAATAGTTACAAACCAGTCGGACAGCAGTTTGCAATGCTCTTTTGATATTGCTCCCGATGTATATGATATGCCGGTAATCAAGTTTATGTTGCAGCCGATTGTTGAAAATTCGGTTAAATTCCGTTCCAAAGCGACAAGTAATTCGATTTGGATATCCGCTTACCGTAAGCAACAGGGGCTGCAAATTGTGGTGCGGGATAACGGTACTGGCCTTACGAAGGAATATGCAGACGAAATTAATTCAATCCTAATTCAAAACGGAGATCTCAGGGAAAGCATTTCTGTTAGAGGAACAGGAATAGGATTATCCAATATATCAAAGCGCCTTCGCTATTCTTTTGGATCGAAATCTTATATCAGAATCGAACCCGGTGAAAATCATGGCGCGGTGGTAACTATTAATATTGATTACAGCACAGTGAAAGTGGAAAACCAATAATTAGTGAAAATAACTAAAGTCAGAGTATCTGCTCAGGGAAAGGAAGAGATTATGCCTGTAAAAGTAATGATAACGGATGATGAAAGTATGATACGTCTATTGGTTCAGGATATTATAGAGACTCATGTGCCAGATGTTACGGTCGTGGGAAGTGCTGCAGACGGCGATGAGTGTTTGGCATTGTTCAAAAAGTTAAAGCCTCAAATCATCATAACCGATGTTGTTATGCCGCACACGGACGGGCTGGAACTTCTTCGTCAAATAAAAGCCATATCGCCCGACACTTTGATCATACTGCTGAGTGCTTATAAGAAATTTGAATATGTTCACGAAGCTATTAAGGAGCAAGCCTTTGATTATATATTGAAACCTACCAGAGAAGCGGACATCAAGCGTGTGTTTCAAAAAGCGTTGAAGGTTATCGAGGAAAGAGAGAAAAGGAAAGCTTTGTACAGAGAAATGAAGAGCAGAATAAAGAAATACAGAAGTCAGATAACAACGAAAGCTCCCGAGAATGATGATTTGCCAAGTTGCGGGATTTATACGGACACGATGGATAAAATTATTAAATATATAAATGAAAATTACACATTGGAGATTGGCTTGCAGGAAATCTCGTCAAAGTTTTTTATGTCGCCCGATTATCTTTCTACGCTGTTTAAGGCTAAAACCGGCAAAAATTTTAAGGATTACCTAAGTAATCTGCGTATTCAGAAGGCTGAAGAGCTCTTGATGCGTCCTGAATTTAAAATTTCGGAGGTGGCCGAATTAGTTGGATACAATGACAGCGGATATTTTATCAAAGTGTTCAAAAATAAATTGGGATGCACCCCTAATCAGTTCAGAGAACATAGAAAGTGGTCGGGAGATTTTACTGAAAGAAAAGCGCGGATGGTGTGAATAAAAGCACGTCTAACGACTAGAAATAAATTTTTTCCGTGTTTGAACAATAAAACAAATACAAAGAAAAGGAGAAAAAATATGGATTGCGGATATAAGCTAAGGCCCAGAGGTATGGCCGCAGGATGGGAGCCCAAGGAATATGGTCCCATATTGGGCGGCGCTCTAGGAAATATCACCAGCTGCTATGTTATGCAGGAGGACGATATTTATAGAATGTGGTTTTCTTGGCAGCTTGCTCACTGCATTGCTTACACCGAAAGCAAAGATGGCGTGAACTGGGAGTTGCCTAAACTCGTTTTAACACCAAGGTATGATTCGGATTGGGAAATTCACGAAGTCAGCCATCCGACACTGGTGTATAAAGATGGTTTGTATCATATGTGGTATACCGGTCGTGTATTTCCAACCGAGGTTACAGCAGCGCGGTGCTGTATCGGTTATGCTGTAAGTAAAGACGGCATCCATTGGGAGAATCAGCCTGAACCGGTATTGATGCCGCAGGAAGCATGGGAGAATATCGCGGTTATGTATCCCCATGTTCTGTGGGAAGAAGACTTTGGATGTTACAGAATGTGGTATTCAGCCGGTCGTATTACCGACCCAGATGCCATAGGAGTGGCAACCAGTAAAGACGGTATCCATTGGGAACGTTATACATCAAATCCTGTTTTCACACCGAACCCCGATAAATACTGGGAAAATGCAAAAACGTTTTCTTGCTTTGTTTTACCAAAACAGGATGAATGGTATACCATGTTCTATGTAGGAGCGGACGGAGACGGAGTTCTCAGCATTGGTTTGGCTCGTTCCAAAGACGGTGTAACGGATTGGCAGAGGAATCCTTTGAATCCTATTATTTCGGGAACTGACGGTTCATGGGATTGGCGCAGTGCCGGTAAACCCAGTGTTTTGAAAGTATCAGAAGGATATACGGTTTGGTATAAGGGGTGCAATGCCCGTTTTGAAGAAATCGGAATTGCCACACATAAAGGCACTGATCTCGGATTCTCTTCGGTAGAGGGAGAGGGAGTTGATGAGCGAGGCGTAGACAACGGAAACGGAAAGATTAATTTGTATGTTAGAGATAAATTGCCGATGGGTTTATTCCCCATTCCGGATTGAGGAGGGTTAAAGTAATGATACTAAAAGGATATAGACCTATGCCGACAGGAACAACGGCAGGATGGAAAAAAGCAGAAGTAAATCCCTTGTTTGAACCATCGCTGAACACTATGTTCGACAGCTACATCATTAAAGAAGAGGGTTTATTCAAAATGTGGTTTTCCTGGAGACCAACCAAATCCATTATGTACACTACCAGCACAGACGGCATTCACTGGGAGCTTCCCCAGTGCGTTTTGACCCGTCTGTTGGATTCTTCTTGGGAAGCCGACAAGGTCAGCCGTCCCACTTTGGTAAAAAAAGACAACAAGTATCACATGTGGTATACTGGTCACATGATATGGTCAGATAAGCTGTCTGCGGCAATTGGCTATGCGGTAAGTGATGACGGCATTCATTGGGAGCGTCCGGTAACCCATCCGGTACTACGTGCTGATAAATTGTGGGAAAGAAATATTATTTGGACGCCGCATGTTATGTATGATGAGAAAGAGAACTTGTTCAAAATGTGGTATGCAGGTGGTGCTACAGCGTGCACAGAGTCGGATGCGTTGGGCTATGCAACCAGTAAAGACGGCATTCATTGGGTAAAAAATCCTCAGAATCCGATCTTTGTTCCCGATGCAAATAACCCTTGGGAGATGGCCAAGGTATCGGCACCTTTTGTGTGGAAGCGTGATGGTTGGTATTACATGACCTATCTGGGCAACGATGCTGATATGCGAGGGAGCAATGGCTTGGCAAGATCTCGAAACGGAATCACAGATTGGGAACGTCATCCTTCTAATCCGATTGTTGCAAGCTCGGAGGGCAGCTGGGATCACAACTGCATCTGCAAGCTGAGTGTAATGGAAACCGAAACTGGATATATTGGTTGGTACAACGGTGGCAACAGAAAAATTGAAGAGGTTGGTATTGTATATCATGAAGGCTTTGATTTAGGTTTTGAAGTTGATGGGAAACCGGCTGCCAATGAACGGGGAGATTATCCATATCCATGCCCCGCTAATATTACACATTAAAACAAAAAAGAAACAGAGCAACCGCTCTGTTGGGAGGTATAAAATGCTCAAATCAATTCCTTTAAAAGACATTGAAATCCGGAATGCTTTTTGGAATGAATACCTTGACTTAGTGCACAAAGAAATCATTCCCTATCAATGGGATGCCATGAATGACCGTATACCGGATGCGGAGCCCAGTCATTGCATCGAGAATTATCGCATTACTGCCGGACAGGCGGAGGGAGAATTTTACGGTCTCGTTTTTCAGGATTCCGATTTAGCTAAATGGCTGGGGGCGGTGGCGTATGTTTTAAGCTCCCGTTCAGACCCTAAGCTTGAAAAACTGGCTGATGAAGCTATCGATCTAGTATGCGCCGCTCAGCAGCCCGACGGGTATCTCAATAACTTCTTTACCCTCAAGGCACCTCATCAGCGTTGGCGTAATCTGCGCGAAGGCCATGAGCTCTATTGTGCGGGGCATATGATGGAAGCCGCTGTGGCTTATTATGAAGCGACGGGTAAACGAAAGCTGCTGGACGCAATGATGCATTTTGCTGATTTGATCTGCGACACCTTCGGGCCCGAAGAAGGGAAAATACATGCCTATCCCGGCCATGAAGAAGTAGAACTGGCCCTGTTTAAAATGTACAAAACAACTGGTGAACAAAAATATTTGGATATGGCCGCTTATTTTGTCGATATTCGAGGAGTGGACAAAGACTATTTCTGGAGGGAAAATAACAAACCTGACTATATGCCAATCTGGAATAATATGGTGAAGGATTTTGATATTTCCTATTATCAGGCTCATCAACCGGTTCGGGAGCAAAAAAAGGCCGCTGGACACGCTGTGCGAGCAACCTATCTTTACAGCGCTATGGCTGATCTGGCCGGAGAAATAGGGGACGAAAGTCTCTTGGAGGCCTGTAAAACCTTATGGAACAATATAACAAAGAAGCAGATGTACATAACCGGAGGTATCGGTTCTTCTGGAATTTTGGAGAGATTTACAACCGATTATGACCTTTCAAACGAGGTTGCCTATGCGGAGAGCTGTGCTTCTGTGGGGTTGATGCTGTTTGGCTTGAGAATGAATCATATTACCAGAAACGCGAAATATTTTGATGCTGTTGAACGGGCACTCTATAATACTATACTGGGCAGTGTGTCACAAGATGGCAAACGCTTTTTCTATGTGAATCCGCTGGAAGTGTGGCCGAAGGCATGTATGCCCAATACCTCAAAGGAGCATGTGAAACCCGTGCGTCAGCCATGGTTCAGCTGCGCCTGCTGTCCACCCAATATTGCTCGTACCTTTGCCTCACTAGGGCAATACATCTGGGCACAGGACCAAAACCGCCTTTACTTGAATCTATTTATTGGAAGTACCGTGAAAACAAAGAGCGGGGCTAATATAACTCTGAAAACAAATTTCCCCATGGAGAATACAATGGAGATTATCGCAGACAAAGCTACAAAAATGGCGGTGCGTATTCCAGATTATGCGAAGAATTTTACAGTGAGTGAACCATATCAGACAGAAAGAGGCTATGCTGTGTTTGACCTGGAGGCCGAAAAATCCGTGATGATCCGCTTTTATGCTCCATCGCGTTTTATCCGAGCTAATCCGGAGGTTCGGGCAAATGCGGGGAAGGTTTGTATTCAAAGAGGTCCCATGGTGTACTGCTTAGAGCAAGTGGACAACGGCGCCAATCTGTCGGCCCTATCCGCCGATACAAGTGTTCAGCTTACTGACGTGCAAAGCGATGTTCCCGGAGGTCTTATGATTACCGCTTCTGGTAAACGCTGTAAACCATGGACGGAAGATAAGCTCTACGATGAGAATGCTCAGGAATATGAAAAAGTTGTTCTACGCGCTATACCTTATGCATTTTGGGGAAATCGTGATAGGGGAGAAATGCAGGTTTGGATTCGTGAAAGCAGCTCATAATGAGGAATGACGGCAATGTAATGTCGACTAGACCAAATGCAGACGGGCATGGCAAGTTGGCAAACGGTGAGGAACATATCGTTGATTTTGAAGTGATTCAATACTCCCTGTAAGCTGCAGTAAACCATGTTTTTATCAGAATAGATCAAAAGTAAAGAAACCGTATAGAATAGAACCTATTCTATACGGTTTCTTATAATTTATCGATGGAAAGTAATGCTCCGAACATTACATCGTTGTGATTTTAAATCCCCAGTGCGGCAAAATATCCGTCCTCAATAGCGGTCGCTATATTTCCGACCTTAGAACAATCACCGACTGGTACCACATTAAACTTCTGCGCCATCTTCTCATAAAGGTCATTTTCTGGAACTGTACCAAATGCAAGAACAATGCTGTCACATGGTATGGAAACCGATTCATTGGTTTTAAGATTAACAGTTTCAACGCTGTTGCTCTTAAACTCTAAAATCTTGGTATCGGTATAAATCTCTGCACCAGATGAGTTAAGGATGTTTGTGATCGTCAGCATGGTAATCAGTTCTTCTTTTAGCGCGATAGCAGGCAGCATCTCAATGATGGATACCTTGCAGCCTTTTTCAAGCAGATAGTGGGCAGTTTCACAGCCAACCTGACCGCCTCCAGCAATTGCGATATTTCCGGATAGAGAAATATCCCCCCTTAGTACTTGTTCTGCAGTATAAATATTTGGATTATCAATTCCAGGAATATTTGGAATGAGGGGCTTTGCTCCTGTAGCCAAAAGTACAACATCTGCGTGGATTGAATCCATATTTGATTCCGTTACCGGGTGGTTACAGTGTATCTTTACGTTTTCCATGCGAGAAAGCTGCTCGGAAAAATATTCAGGGATATGTTTGAGCACATCCTTACATGGGGGTACCATAGCAATATCTAGCTGGCCTCCGCATATCTTGTCTGTGGCCTCATAAATATCCACGTGGTGACCGCGAAGACCAAGGATGTATGCGGCTTCCAATCCCGACGGGCCTGCGCCGATAATCGCAACTTTTTTTATGCTTTCGGGTTTTGTCAGACCGCTTACTGATTGGCTTTCGCGCCCAGCCTCTGGATTAAACGCACATCGGATAGGTAGATTGTTGAATACACGTGTCCCGATGCAATGGTTGCATGTAAGACATCTTCTGATGCTCTCTGCATGGTCCTGCTGAATCTTTTTTACCCAGTCAGGGTCACAAACCAAGGCGCGGGACAACAATACAAAATCTGCCTTGGCATCTGCAAGAACACTTTCTGCCACAACTGGATCGTACAAGCGTCCCTGGGTGATTACCGGAATGTTGACAACGCCTTTTATTTGTTGAGCAAGGGGTACAAGTACTCCTTCCGGCAGGTAAAGGGGTGGAATCAACATATGCATTGATTCAAATATTCCTGCACTGCAGTCAATTGCAGCAACTCCGGCTGCTTCTAACCTTCTGGCAATCTCTTTTGATTCTTCAATACCCCTTCCAGCATCACCCATATATTCGTCGATGGATATTCTTACGATAATCGGAAAATCTTTTCCGGCATGTTTTTGACATGAAGCGATTAATTCTAGTAAGAAACGCATGCGATTTTCGAGACTCCCGCCATATTCATCATCACGATCATTAAAATAGGGTGTTAGAAATTGTGAAGCGAGGTATCCACCAACAGCATGAATATAAAACGCATCAAAACCGGACGCCTTTGCTCTTCCGGCGCAAAGTCCATAGGCTTCAACTGATTTATGTATTTCCTCAACGGTTAATTTACGTACAGGTCGCTGGGCAACCATGGAACGCTTTTCGCTTGGGCCGACATTGGATATCTCATGAATGCCCTGACTTCCTTTATCATAAGGAAAACCTAATGCCTGAGCGCCTCCTCCTGGAGAAACCAGCGCCGCAATTTTGGCTCCTGCTCGATGTACCTCCTCTGTAAGTACAGACAACATTGGAATGTAAGCATTGTCATCCATGCGCAATGAGCCTGCATAAGGATCAATTGGATCTATTTTAGTATTGCCCTGTGCAGAATGAAGAACGATAAGGCCAACGCCACCCTTGGCTCTTCGAACATAATAATCGATGAGGGGGCGGGTAACTTCACCGTTGCAGGAAGCGTATAGTGTTTCTGTAGGACCCATAATGATGTGGTTTTTTAATTCTAGTTTGCCGATTCGCCCAGGTGAAAGTAAATGAGGATATTTGTTCATATGAATTCTCCTTTCCTAACATTGACAGTTTTTTAAAAGTTTATTATACTTGACACTATAAACTTGCGAGTAACTCGGAGGTCAAGAGAAGATTTTATGACAAGTGACGGATTTTACTATCCCGGTGAGTTTGCTAAGCTATGCGGGATTTCAAGAGACACATTAGAATACTACGGGAGGATTGGCCTGCTGCCGCCATTTAAAAAAGAGAAGAATGGGTATGGACTGTATTCACCGGAACAGGTTTACTCTTTGCAGCTCATTCATATGCTGAAAACCATTGGATGCTCTCTGAAGGAGATAAAGAAGTTTTTATACGTCGGAGGAGTACCGGAATATCAAGCTATTATCGACAGTAAGAGAGAGCAACTGGAAAAACAGAGGGCACAAATCGATAAGGTTCTTCGAGAGTATGATTACTACGAACATTTCAGACGTACCACACTGGACCTTGCCACCGAAGAAATGCGTATAGTTCTCAATCCGCAGGCTTTTTATATCTTTTGTACAAAGGTGGATCCTGAAAAATCTCTTGACATAGAATATCGTGAACTGAAATTCCGCGAACATGTAATGCGTTGCAATGAACGGTCAGCAGAGATCATGGGTTTTCCTGTTGGAAGCATTTATCCGGAAAGCTCTCTATACCAAGAAACCCAATCTGGGATTAGCGGATATTGCAGCTATTGCAATTGTATACCGGAAAATCCTGAAGATTATACTATGGAGCCATCGGCATACTATTTAACATATCTCTATAAAGGGACGCGACGGGATTTGGAGGTTACACTCCTGAAACAGCTCCTTGAATTTGCGACTGAGCAGGGGTATCGACTGGTTGGCGATATTTATGTAATCCCGTTTACAAAGATGATTAGCAACAGGCATATCAGCATGTATGATTGCAGAGTTTTTGTTGCAGTTGAAAAACTTTAGTGCAAAAAATATAGATTGACAAACCGGGGTTCCCACAATAAACAAAACAAAAGAATGAAGATAGAGACCTTGAGATAAGTAATATCAAAGGTTATATTTTCCTGTTGAAAAGAACTCTTTGAATCAACAAACATATTTATGGTATAATTGGAAATGAATATAAAATAAATATAAAATTCAAAATGTAACGCAAGATTAAATCACTTCATATGGTTGTATTTAAACAAGGGGAGATTAATTCTCAAGGTATTTACATATTAGTAATCATCTTATGCCAACACAATATATTCTCAAAAGGAGAAGTTTCATGAGGAAAAAGATATCTATTGCTATTTTGGTATGCGTAATTATTATCTTTGTTTTCATTATTAATCTGCTTTCAAAAAGTTCAAATGAATTTTATACATTGCAAGGCAAAATAATTGCTATGCAAGGCGATGTCCCATTTGAATTTCCTTTATATATTTATGACTTAAAAAGTGATGAATTGATTGAAAAGAGAGTAAATTTTTATGAACCTAAATACAACGTTAACGAAGATAACACTTTGATTGCAATAGTTAATAATGGTGATAAACAAGAGATTTGTGAGTTTACACAAGGTCTCTATGAAAAAAAGAGAACTATATACATTGGCAAAAATATTGAAAATCCTAAATTTGTTCCTAATAAAGATGATATAAGTTTTATTGAAGACAACAAACTCGTTTACTATTGCATAGATAAAAAAGAATACTCAATAATTGCTCCGGTAGCGTATCCAGAGTACGATTGGCTGGATTCAGACACGGTTCTTTTAACACAGGAAAGCTCACAAAATAAAACTAATATCTATGCATATAATATTTCCGACAAAAAGATGAATTTATACAAAGAGAATGCAGCAAATCCAGCAATTTCTTA
>JAEZFR010000116.1 GCA_023417285.1 Bacillota bacterium | reverse complement strand
CCAATACTGACTTGATATATCCCGTCATAACTAATGCCGGTAGGTGTAGCATTACCGATGCCCTGATACCTGTCCCAAGATTTGTGGGGCAGCTGGTCAAATAGCCATATCTTATGTCAAAAGCATAATCCGCTTCCTTTTCAATAATTCCATCTATGACATTACACTCATCATATGCCTTCTCAAGTTGGATACCATTATATAACGTCTGAATTCTAATGTGATCTTCCTCATTTATCATTATGGAGATGTTTTGATTTTCATTTATAAACGCTCCACTATTGTTCCTGGTTTCCGCTAAATCGGGGCTAATCAGATGTCTCTCTACTAGAGAGTACCTTTCTATTTCATGTAATGATGGCATATCGAGATATGCTAACTTTTGTTCAGGAGCTTTACTCAATATATTCTGCATTCTCTCGATCAGCTTGTGTTGCTGATTCTGACTCATCTTTATAGGGAATGGAATATCGTTAAAATTTCTAGCAAGCCGTACTCTGCTGGATACTGCAATATCAAATTCCGGCCCTTTTTCGTTGTAGCCGCTCATAATTCAATACCCTCCAATCCCCTAATCCTGTCTCTAAGCTTAGCTGCATTTTCATACTCTTCTTTTTCAATAGCTACTGCCAGCTGCTTTTTGAGTTTTTCTACTTCTTTTGAGACATCAATATTACTGCTTACTCTTGCAGGTACCTTTCCATGGTGCTCAACATTTCCATGCAATCTATTAATGACTGGATCAAGCTTTATCTTGAAGGTCTCATAACAATGAGAGCAACCAAGCCTTGATACTTTCAGAAAATCGTTGTAATCCATTCCACACTTTGAACATTTGAGAACAGGCGATGTCTCCTGTTTTTTTAACTGAGTGCCAAACAGGCCGTTAATTAAATCATTAAAGCCAAATGGCGTTATAAACTCCGTATTACTCATTTCTTTAGCACATTTATCGCAAAGGTAGATATCCATCTTTATATTATTTTTTATTTGAGTTAAATGAACATTTGCAGTATTCTGCTGACAATTTTGACAAAGCATATGGCTCACACTCCCAAATTCATTATATTAGTCCAAAAGGCTAATTATCATATTTTTTAGTAGAATTGCCCTGAGTATATCTCTATCCGGCATTTGTATAGCGCCAAGAACCTTATCACTGACAGCAGCCTTCATGACGAAGCCTTCTCTTTCTGAAATCACATCATAGTCTACAAAATTATTAATAAATACCTCTGCACTCTGCTGTGATATGCTGTTCCCCATGGAAGATACTATGTGCATTAAATAGTTTCCTGGTCTATTTATGTTTATTCTTCTTATTTTAACGTGACCCCCACCACCTCTGCGGCTTTCAACGTAGTAGCCTCTATCAACGGTAAATCTAGTGTCTATTACATAATTTATCTGAGATGGCACGCAGTTGAACTGACTTGCCAACTCATTTCTCTGAATCTCTATGGTCCCATCTGTATCAGCAATCATTTGTTTTATAAAAGCTTCGATAATATCGCTAAGTCTAGCCATGTCATCACCTCGTGTATTGATTTTGACTTTCTTTGACCTTATCTTTATTATAAAACTCCCGTTTTAAAAAATCAATAGTATGTTACTTTATTTGACAACAAACCTATTTTGCCAAACCTACTGAAAAAATATACTGAAAATATGCTCAAAAAACAAAAAGACAACAACCAAAAAAGTTGCTGTCTTTTAAACCTTTTGCTATATTTTTTATTCTTCCACTTCTTCCACCATCTGCTTCTTAGCTTCTTCTATTATCTTATTTGCTACCATTGCAGGTGCCTCATCATAGCGTTCAAAGGTCTGCTTGAAATATCCTCTACCCTGTGTCATGGATCTCAGATCGGTAGCATACTTGAACATCTCAGCTTCCGGAACTTCAGCTTCAACCTGCTGGAGTCCGTTTTCCTGAGGGTTCATGCCTAAAATACGTCCACGCCTCTTGTTCAAGTCTCCAATAATATCTCCCATATAGTTATCTGGAACATATACTTCAACCTTTGAAATAGGTTCTAGTAATACAGGTGTTGCCATAGGAAGTCCTTTTTTGTAGGCTAACCTGGCAGCAATCTTAAATGCCATTTCTGATGAATCAACATCATGGTAAGAACCATCTACTAGCGTAGCCTTTAAATTAACAACAGGATATCCTGCCAAAACGCCACGTACAATTGCATCCTTTAAGCCCTTTTCAACAGCAGGGTGATAAGATTTTGGTACTGAACCACCGAAAATCTTTTCTTCGAATGTAAGGTCTTCAGTGTCTCCGTGCTCAAATTCTATCCATACGTGACCATACTGTCCATGTCCACCTGATTGCTTTTTGTGCTTACCTTCAACCTTAATCTTCTTCTTGATAGTCTCTCTGTATGGAATCTTAGGATCCACCAGGTTAACTGATACACCAAATTTTGCCTTGAGCTTGCTTACAATTACATCAAGGTGCTGCTCTCCTACTCCTGAAATAAGTGTTTGTTTAGTTTCAGCATTGGTTGTAAGCTTGAATGTAGGATCTTCATCCTGGAGCTTGTGTAAACCAGAGCTAATCTTTTCTTCGTCTCCTTTTGCCTTTGGTTCAACAGCCATAGATATTGCAGGCTCTGGGAAAATAATCTTATCGAGAACAACTGCATTTGCCTGGTCACATAAAGTATCGTTTGTGTTGGTGTTAGAAAGCTTTGCTATACCACCTATGTCACCCGCAATAAGCTTATCGGTAGGTATCTGTTTCTTGCCTCTTAATATAAATATTTGGCCAATTTTCTCAGTCTTCTCAGTTGTTGAGTTGAAAACAGTGCTGTCAGCTTTCAATGTACCGGAGTAAACCCTAAACAATGAAATCTTCCCTACAAATGGGTCTGCTATTGTTTTGAAAACTAAAGCAGACATTGGTTTTGACGCATCCGCTGTAATCTCAACAGCTTCCTCACTACCGAGCTTGTGAGCCTTGATTTTCTTGATATCAGGTGATGGGAACAGCTGTACTACCGCGGTCATTAACTCCTGTACTCCAAGGTTCTGCATTGCTGAACCACAGAAAACAGGTGCAATTGAGCATTCAGCGATACCCTTCTTTATACCTGTAAGCAATTCATCTAGAGTAAACTCTTCTCCACTGAAGAATTTCTCCATGAGAACTTCATCTGTCTCTGCAATTAGTTCATTTAAGGAATTTCTAAGTTCGGATACTTTATCATTTAAACCAGAAGGAATTGGACAGTCAACAGCCTTATCCTTTTGGAATTTTTTCGCAGTCATATTGATTATGTCTACATAACCAACAAACTTTTCAGATTCATATATAGGGATCTGAAATGGAATTACACTTGAACCAAAAGTAGTTACTAATTTATCAAGTGCATTATTGAAATTAGCATTTTCTTCATCCATCTTATTTATGAAAAATGCTCTAGCTATTTTTTGTTCCTTTGCATAAGACCAGGATTTTTCTGTTCCAACAGAAACACCGCTTTTTGCAGAAACAAGTATAATAGCTCCCTCTGAGACACGAATACCCTGCATTACTTCTCCTACAAAGTCAAAATATCCAGGAGTATCAATGATATTGATCTTGTGTTCCATCCATTCACATGGAGCCATTGCAGTGCTAATAGATATCTTTCGCTTGATTTCTTCAGGGTCATAATCGGTAGTAGTAGTTCCATCAACAACCTTGCCAAACCTATCCAATACCCCTG
>JAEZFR010000096.1 GCA_023417285.1 Bacillota bacterium | reverse complement strand
GAGTAATGGTATAGAAAAGTAATTAATCAGTTTATACGCATTACCCTTGGTCATGTCAGTCATTCCGGACTTATCACGTTTTTGAGTACTATCACTACTTGTACTATCTTTTTCTATACCATCTCTTATATCTGAATGTTCGCCCTTGCTTTGTTCTTCTCCCAATTAACTCACCTTTTATCAAAATAATAATCGGGATTATTTTCTCCAAAGCATAACATTTTATATATAGTTTTTTTATAAGAGCTTTTTATAAATTTTATGTAAAAGTAAGTAGCCATATTACAATGTAATGACACTATAACTCAATGCCAGGTAGATATTGAAAATCCGTAAAATCTGTAAATCCGCTATCTTCCTTATTAGAATAACAGAATAATCCCACTCTATATCCAATAAACAAGTCGAGGGTATATTTCATTTTCAACCTATCTTGAGCTTCCACCCAGCTTGCTTGCTCTTTATCGTAGTAATAGAATGCTGCAACATCCTTGCTATCTTTAAAGTCAAATGCTATTTTAAAAAGTATATTATCCTCTTTAAAGTCTTTAACTATATGATCTATCTGGTCGCCTCCATCAATCCTTCTTGAACTGATGACCATTTGTTCCCCATTGTCTAGTACCTTTATACCAATAGTTCCAAAGTTACCTTGTAATGCTACAAGCCCGGCATAATCTCCCGGTTTCATTCCATGTGTGGATAATGAAACAATAAACTCGCAAGTGGGACCGCTCGTTCTTTGCGTTAATGTGTTTCTTGCTGATAGAAGCTTGTCCGAATACTTTGCATAAAGTCTCAAATACCCTGGATTGTCAGTAAAAGACCAGCATCTGTCGTCTGGATTGTGATTCCACTCCCATCTACAATCCATTATATTTTCATCGTGACAGAAACTATCACTTATAATTAATGGGCTTGCTATGTACTCCTCAAACGGTAATTCAAAGCTTTTTGGTACTTTACCGTCTATTCCAATAACCGGCCAACCGTCCTCCCACGTTGCAGGAAGTAAATAAGGAATTCTGCCTACAGCGCCATGGTCTTGAAACAGCATTGTATACCATTTGCCATCCACAGTATCAATAAGCGCACCCTGTGCAACACCATTGTTCTGATAACCCATATCGTCATCGAGAATAATTCTTCTCTCATATTCTCCAAGCAAACTCATAGATCGATAGCAAACCTGTCTTCTTCTTCCGTTTCCATTTCTGGGCCATTCAATAAATAAAAGATAATAGTAGCCATTTAGCTTGTATGCCCTACAGCCTTCACAGCGTAAGCCTATTTCCTCAGTTGGGGTACTAAAGAGCAGTTGATTTATACCACCCTTTTTCAAACCTGATATATCCTCATTGAGTTCAACAATCCTGATGGCGCCATTACCATAAATGAGATAAGCTCTGCCGTCATCATCAAATAAGAAAGACATATCGTGAAACACATCATTGATGACATATCTATCCCAACCGCTTTTTTCAATATCCTCAGTATAATATATAAAGGTCTTTTGCAGGTCATGACATACAAAGCAAGCATAGAACATGCCATTGTGATACTTGAGGCTGGTTGCCCACTGGCCCTTTCCATATGCGTGTTTGCCATTTTCAAGACGGTATATCTCATTATCTTCTATTGTATTAAAGATATATGAGACAAGCTCCCAATGATATAGATCCTTCGACTTTAATATTGGTCCACCCGGCATTACAAACATTGTTGTAGAAACCATGTAATAGGTGTCCCCCACTCTTATCAAATCGGGGTCGGGCATATCAATCCACATTACAGGATTATTTACTATCATTATGATTCTCCTAAGCTTTCAATGAAACAAAAATCTCTACTTAAAGTACTCAACACCTGCTTCAAATAGCTTCTGCTCTCTATCTCCCGGAACATTTCTATACAGGTTAGTACCAATTCTCTCGGAGTGACCCATCTTACCAAGAATTCTGCCATCAGGGCTGGTAATACCTTCAATAGCATTTACTGAACCGTTGGGATTGTAAGCAATATCATATGTTGGCATACCGTTCAGATCAACGTACTGTGTTGCAATCTGCCCGTTTGCCTCCAGTACAGAAAGCACTTCGTCACTTGCTGTAAATCTACCCTCGCCGTGCGAGATTGCAACACTGTGCATATCACCCACATTTACCTTTGACAACCATGGTGAAAGGTTTGATGCAATCTTCGTAGTAACAAGGCAGGACTGATGGCGACCTATAGTATTAAATGTAAGTGTAGGACAGCCCTCATCAATATCCCTGATTTCACCATATGGGAGTAAGCCCAGCTTTACAAGTGCCTGGAAGCCGTTGCATATACCTAGCATCAAACCATCACGATTCTTGAGCATATTCATTACTGCTTCGCTCACAACAGGATTTCTGAAGGCTGTTGCAATGAACTTACCTGAACCCTCCGGCTCATCACCAGCACTAAATCCGCCCGGTATCATTATTATCTGAGAATTATCGATAATCCTCTTCATCTCTTTTATTGATTCTTCTATATCCTTGTGGGACATATTTCTGATAACCAAGGTCTCAACAATACCACCTGCATTCTCAAAAACCTTTTTGGTATCGTATTCACAGTTTGTTCCTGGGAATACTGGTATGAATATTCTTGGCTTTGCAATGCCTGCGGAGGTTGCTGCTGATCCGTTATTAGCTTTTGCGCATGCTGCTGTTGAGTTGTCGGCATTCGCGCTTGATAATGTTGCATTTGCTGTTGCACTTGCTACTGCATTTGCTACTGCATTTGCTACTGCATTTGCTGTTGCACTTGCTGTTGCGTTTGCTTTTGTTGCAGAGCTTGTAGCGGTGTTCTTGTCATAGCTGTATTGAACGGGGGTATTCTTAATGCTCTTTGCCTTTGTGGGGAATACCTTCTCTAGAGGCTGCTGCCACTTCTCGGCGAGCATTTGAAGACTCATTACGGTGCCACCTGCCTTGATTGCTCCATCAGCTGTTGTGGTACCCAATACCTTGTATTCTATTCCATCAAGCTTAGCTAAATCAAAATCCTCTGCCACTTCTAATATGATTGAACCATAAAGTGGTGCAAACAATTCACTTGTACTAACGTCCTGTGAAAATTCAAAGCCAATCATATTACCAAATGCCATCTTACTAATGCTTTCAGCTATTCCGCCTGCTCTTACAGAGCTGGCTGAGAGAATTTGGCCTTCATTAATAAGCTTGTGTACCTTATTGTAAACCTTGTCTAGGCAATCAAAGTCAGGTAATAGATTATTGTCCATTGAAACCTTTAGTAAAACTGCTTTGTTACCTGCTGCTTTAAATTCGTTTGAAACCACATTATTTACATTTATAGTGTCTACAGCGAAACAAACCAATGTCGGAGGAACATCCAACTGCATGAAGCTTCCGGACATACTGTCCTTGCCGCCAATTGCAGCAGTTCCCAGCTTCATCTGTGCATAATATGCTCCCAATAATGCAGCTAATGGCTTGCCCCAGCGTGTGCTGTCCTTACCTGGCTTTTCAAAATACTCCTGGAGTGTAAGCCTTGCCTTCTTGTAGTCACCGCCCATTGCAGCCACCTTTGCGATAGATTCGACAACTGCGTATACAGCTCCGTGGAATGGACTCCACAAGGAAATTTCAGGGTTATAACCATAGGACATAAGGGTACCAGTACTTGTGTCCCCCTCTTGCACTGGCAATTTAGCTGCCATACCCTCTGCAGGTGTAAGCTGATACTTACCACCAAATGGCATAAGCACGGTGTTTGCACCAATTGTGCTGTCGAAGCGTTCTACCAATCCCTTTTGGCTGCACTTGTTCAAATC
>JAEZFR010000064.1 GCA_023417285.1 Bacillota bacterium | reverse complement strand
CTCCTGTAGCTCATGATTAGGTCAAGCAGGAAGCAGACCGAATTAATTAGCATCTATGAACTAAAACAATTTAAGAATAACGGTAACTCTGAAGGTTTAATTGAATACAAAGCTTTTGAATTCCATTCATCAGCGGCTATCAATATACAAGATGGAAGCACGTAACAATGCTTCCATTTTTATTTGCAAACAACCCCATATAAATTGACTAATATTGTCAAAGTTGATAATATTAAATAGGAAAATATTACCGACAGGTGAGGTATGATATGAGAGCAACAGGAGTAGTACGGAAGCTGGATACCTTGGGGCGTGTGGTGTTTCCAATTGAACTAAGAAGAACACTGAATATAAATATTGGGGATGCGATGGAGATATTTGTCGATAGTAACAGCATCCTATTAAAGAAATACGAGCCAGCTTGCATATTCTGTGGTGAAGCAAAAGAAATCAGCAACTATAAAGGCAAAAATATCTGTGCAAGCTGCAAGACGGAACTGAAGAAATGAGTTCACTTGTCATAATGAGGATTACTATATGAAATCAAAATGGGATTGGAAGGCTGTTTATAAAAAGAGAAAAAAGCAGATTATTATATTAATAGCAGTAACTGTAGTTTTATTCTTTGCTGGGATACTTTTTATAGTTTACTGGGAGTTTGCTAAGTATCCTATCCCAAAGACATTAAATACAAGACCTGACGTTGAGCCTAAAGACTGGCTTCAATTTTGGGGAAGTTTTCTTACATTCATAGGAACAGTAGCGTTAGGTTCGGTTACAGTTATACAAGCCAATTATGCCAACAAAATGAATAAAAGGTTGGTAGACTTTGAGAATAATAAAATGAGGCCATATGTGAAGATAAACAAAGAAAACATTGTAATGGCTGTATCAAAAGATACTATGAGTTTATCGGATAGCTTTCAAAGAAATAAAGGTGATAATTCATTGTATTTTGAAGGGAATTGCCGATATGAAAGTGAAAAACAAGATTCAGGCAGAGTAGTATATTTCTATCCGCTTGTTATGGGATTTAGATTCAGTATGACTAACATTGGAAATTCTCCAATATCATTTATAAGGTTTAATCGGTTTAGTGTACTGGATGGCACAATTGGGAAGGTAGAAAGCATTAGGAGTAGTGTTGATGTAGATTTAATGATAAATGAAACAAAGCAAGTAAATGTTTGTATACATGGTAAAGTAGCGTATTACCCTGATGGGAGAATAACAAATGTTTACTGGGATACATACAAAAAAGATTTATCATCACCATTGCAAATGCTTCAAATAGAAGCAACTATTGAGTATCAGGACATATATGGTGGTAGCTATAACCAAGATATTAGTATACATCTTGACAAAATTCAATGGTATAGCAACATACGTGAGCAGGTTTATTCATGTACAGTTGAGACTGAGCATCATATTGGATTGTCACCATATGGGCCAAGGATAGAATGAGATGTTAACAATAAGGATAGGCGCAATCATACATTGAAAAGCACAACTGCCAAGTAGAAATACTGGTACAAGCATAAACAAAACGTACTTATATGGGGGCATTTTAATGGGTAATGTTAGTTCTGGCACAAACAATAAAAGAATAGTTGTTACATGTCCAAAGTGTAAGACAGAGTACCATACTGACTTTAGCACAGAGGCTATAAATGAAATACATAAGTGTATTAACTGCCAGACTAAGTTTAAACTTACAAATCAAATTAACATACAAAATAATTCCAGCATAGGAACAGACAAACATAAGCAGAAATCTGTAAGGAAGTTTATGAGTAGGCTTAAAGAGGCTTTAATTAATAAGGTTTCATCCATACATATAAGAAAGCATAAGAAAATTGAAGTAATCTGTCCATTATGCAATAAACAGATGGATATACCATACTCAAAAAATGCACTTAATGATATACATAACTGCGCACATTGCGGTAAAGGTATCAGGTTAAAATTTGATAAAACGAAGAGCAGTATGAACAAACAGAATAAATTTAAAAAATCAAATGAAACACCCAAACAGCAGCAAAACTCAAATAGTTATACCACGACTATAAATGTCAATTGCCCAAATTGTAGAAGACTTTTATCAATTGCAAAAACCGCAGACGTATATTCAAAGAGACAATTATGCCCTATCTGTAAATTTAGCTTTACTGTTACCAATGAACAGCGATCCAATACAAATAATCAAAGTAGTAATACTCAAAATCAGCAGCAGCGAAGCTCAAATATTTATTTGGGGGAATACATTGAATTGTTAAATAGTGCCAAGCAGAACCTTAATACCGACAGCTCAATAGCACTTATTAAATTGAGAATATTTGGAGAAAAGATAGCAGATGGTATTCTAGCAGCAAGGGGAATCAATGTAACAAGCCAAATAACACAAAAAGATAAATTGAAAATGCTAGAACGGGGTGGAATGATACCATACAATATTGCAAGATGTCTCCATCAAATAAGGATAACAGGAAATAAAGCAGCACATAACTCTTATAAATCAGTAAATGATGCACAAAAGCTTTTGGCTGGAGCTGATATGATTTTAAATTGGTTCAGGTCACAAATTTAAGAACCAAGAAGATATATAGATACAATCGAATTTTATACATTAATAAAAGTAAGGATGGTTTAATTGAAAAGGTTCGCAGATATAATTGTAAATGGAAGTTATGTAAGGACAAACATATGGGAAGTATGCAGAGGTGAAAAACAAGACCCTCACAAATGGAAAAACATCACATACTGGAGTACACATAGAAGGAACAAAATAGAAATGTTCCCTGTGCGTAAAAAACCTAATTCATTCTTTAAATACAAGAATGCAAACGAGGGAAAGTCACATGAAGGACATGATGTTACATTAACCCATGAAGTTGTACAGGATATAGTAGCAAACCTCAAAGAAGTAACATTCAAAGTAAATAATAGAGGTGGCAGAGTTTATAAGATATATGTATCTAATTGGGAGATAGAAGAACTAATTAAGACACCAAACGGTAATTACTATATTGATATTTTATTTAAATTTAACAAATCAGAACCAGAAAGCTTAGTTTTACAGTGGAATGGCAGAGTAGCAGTCGAAATACATGTTACGAATGCTGTTAAACCGACGAAAGTAAAAGATTTACTGGAGTACGGAATACCAATATTGGAACACACAGTATCGAAGAAATTATACATAGATGAAAGCCGAGAACTAACCTTAGAAGATATTAGTAAAAAGAAGCAATTTCTTGGCACCTACTATGAAAAAGAAATCTATGTCAACTTATTAGAGGACTACTATTCGAAGGAGTACATAGCTATGGAAATTCCAAGACTGCAAAAACAAGTATCATCACTTGAAGAGGAAAATGCACAACTAAGCAATAAGTTACAGAAGCATATCGAATATGTCAATAGATTGAAAAGTGAAAATACTAGTTTAAGTGGGCAGATCATCAGTAAAAACAATGAATTAAATACAATAAAAATAGAGAATGAGCAATTTAAGAAAACCTTATGGTACAAGCTATATAAGGTTTTTACTAAATAATGTTTTGAGGGCGAAATGGCTAATACAAATCAATTGAAATACATAATAGAACCGGAACTGAAAAGAAATTTCTGCGACAAGTATGGTTGCGAACTCATAACATTATCGAATAAAGATCTGCAGTACATATTTAATGATATGGAGCCAGACCTTGTAGCAATTGATAAATACAGTGGAACATTACACATTGG
>JAEZFR010000054.1 GCA_023417285.1 Bacillota bacterium | reverse complement strand
ATTTCATCAACTCCAGGAAACAATTTTGGCATTTCATCTAAATATTTCTGGTCTCCAAATTTACCTGATTCGGGAGTAGATATGCAGGAATCAAGGCAGCGGTTTTTCCACCAGGACAGGCATTCTTGAGCATCTTTATGCCTCCTAAAGCTTATAAACCCGGAATTATATAGTCCCATAAGGTCTTGTAAAAGCTTTATTAGTGGTAATGGAAGCATAGGAATAATTATATCTCCTCTTGACAATAGTACACTGCTATCGGGTTGATTAATAAAAATTATTGATGGGTTATTCCAGAAAAACAGGTCTGCATCTATATATGTTACTCGAGTAATTGACGGATTTTCTAAAAATAATCTCTCTATAAATACAGGCTTTAATGTCCAACAATACTCATTGAGCTTTCGCTGTTTTTTGACCTCTTCCAGCTTTTTATCGCTAAGCTCATGAGCTCTCACTAATCTTACATTGCTAAATTTCATCTTTGAGAAAAGATTGTAAGTGCTACTATCTACACATAACACATATATTTGATATTTTGGGGAAACATTTTTCAATGACATGAATAATGCAATAGCTTGAAATGCTCGTAGCCTTGATACTATTGTACAAAAAACTTCATCCATCTTTTCACCCTATTTCAAAAAATTCTTATACCACTCAATAGTCTTGCTTAGTCCTTCAGGTATTGTATTTAAAGGACTCCAGCCAAGAATGTCCCTTGCTTTTTTGGCTGATAGATATTGATGGTTAATCTCATTACTTGCCTGATTTAGAATTGTAACTTCCAAGTTACTGTTCATGGCTTTCAATATCTCTTCTACTATATCTTTAACCGTGTATTGTACTTCATTGCTAAAGTTAAAAGCCTCCCCAGCTATATTTAATTCCTCTATTTTCTCTGCAAGCAGGATGTATGCATTTACTGCATCTTCAACATAGAAATAGTCCCTTATCAATGTTCCGTCACTTCTTATTACAGGCTTTTCACCATTAAGTATGCTTCTTATTGTCTGAGGAATAATTCTGTTGAAATTCAGATCACCTGAACCATAAAGATTACCGCACCTTGTTATGCATACAGGTAATCCATATGAATTAAAATACGTTTGTGCAATTAAATCAGTACAGCTTTTTGATACATCATATGGGTGTTGACCGTGTAATGGCATAGTTTCATCGTATGGTAGCTTCTCCTGATCACCATAAGCCTTATCACTTGATGCAACTACTATTCTTTTGACTAAAGGACTTTTTCTGCATGCTTCAAGAACGTTCCATGTTCCTTGAATGTTTGCTTCAAAGGTTGAAATTGGATTTCTATTAGCAACACCTACTATCGCCTGCGCGGCTACATGGAAAACAGTATCTATCTCATATTCTCCCAATACTCTTTCAAGAAGAGCCAAGTCCTCTAGTCTTCCAGAAGCAATTTTTATATTATTTATTTCGTTACCTTCATAAATGAATGACTGTGGAATACTATCCCGAACCAGTCCTACAACATTTGCTCCAAGCCTAACTAACTCTTTTGCAAGATGACTGCCCAAGAATCCAGTTATACCTGTTACAAATACATTTCTATTTTTCCAAGAAAAACTCATTTCTGCTCACCAAACCTTCCACTTATCTTTGCCCTGCTCACAAAGCCTATTTACTTCAATAATGTCATTCAATGTATCACATGCTGTCCAATACCCATTATGCTTATAAACAGCTAGTTCCCTGTCTTTTGTGAGATTTATAATTGGTTCTTTTTCAAAAACACATTGGGTATCATCGCTTAGGTAATTAAATATTTCAGGTTCCAATACAAAAAAACCACCGTTAATTATTCCTATGCTTTGTTCTTTTTCATTAAATGAAATTGCTAAATCATTCTCTACTAATAATGTTCCATATTGACTTTTCTTCTCAATACCTGTTACTGTCGCTATTTTGCCTTTGTGCTTATGAAACTTGAGCAGCTCATTTAGATTAATGTCTGATAACCCATCTCCATATGTCATCATAAACGTATCATCTTTCAAATATTTCTGCGCACACTTAATACGCCCCCCGGTCATTGTATTTAGTCCAGTATCTACAAAAGTTATTTTCCATTCATCCACTTCGTCAAGAATTTGAATACTATCTTTACTTGAATCCAGATAAAAGCTATAGTTTCTCCATTTTTCATTGATAAAGTATTCTTTAATTTTTTCTCCCTTATATCCCAATAAAAGCACAAAATCATCAAATCCATAATACTTATAAGTTTTCATAATATGCCATAGCATAGGCCTTCCACAAATATCTACAAGTGGTTTGGGCATATTCTCAGTAATCTGATGCATTCTCATTCCTTTGCCACCACAAAGAATAACGACCTTCATAATTACAACCATTCCTTTCACTTTGCTCAGTCACAAATTTCAATAATGAGTGCTTTTGAGCAGTATATATTTCATGATGCTAATAGTGATTGCGATAAGCAAATATATAGTTGAATAAGCTGTCTAATTGTCATTTTTAAAATATTTATATGTGAAGTTTTTTCTAGAGATAAGCTCACATATATTTTGATACACCACTAGATTCTTATTTAAAATATGATTTGCAGTATGTATTGTGATAGTGGTCATGGTACAATACACTAATAGTAATAACATTGTTATTCTCATTGCAATTGTTTTCCTTACAGCATATGCTCTGATGTATTCCAACCACATATTTGTCTTCAATAAAGCGATTAATCTTTTTTTCTACTTCGCTTGGCAAACCTGAAAAAATTTTAATTTTCATAGCACCATTCCTAAATAACACTTCAAATTAGTTACTATAATAGTATATTATGTAGTCAACATATCTGTTCCCATATTTATGGCATTACATAAAAAATGATATGTTCCTCCTCAAGATAAACAGTTTTTTGAACTGTACACCGTAAGTGGAACATATCATTTTGCACAAAAACGTCGTTCTATTTAATTATTTCTTATAAGTCCCTACTAGTGGCAAGCGTTCAAGAACCTTTGTGCCATGGTCAGAAGCCTTTATATACTCAGTAATATCAACGCCTGCTATATAGCCCTGGTGCTGTCCACCTTTCCAGCCCTCTGCATTTGTTACATCATAAACCTTACCATCAAATGCAACATATGCTGCATTTCCATTTTCCCCGTCATACTTTTTCAGCTCTGCCTGAGTGAAAACTTTTTCTCCGTTTTCAGAGTTTTCTGAAGACTGCGTTGGCTGTGATGACTGCGTTGACTGTGTAGTATTTGTCTCGGCATTGGAGTCTATGCTCTGGGAATTGTTTCCCGAGCAAGCTGTAAGTAGCATTGTAACTGCTAACACTGTTATTAGTATAAATTTTTTCATATTGATACACTCCTTTATAGTGAAAATCTTTCAAAGTGAATATTGCTCTTATTAACCTTTATGCTCTTTAATCCTTTTAGCACCATGTCCACCATTATTGCTGGACCGCATATGTAGAAATGTGCTTTGTCAGCACTTATTCCTTTTTCCTTCATGTGCTTCATTATTTTATCTTGTGTCAGAAAACCCTTTTCCCCTTCCCATGTATTGTCCATTGACATGACTGGAACGATTGAGAGGTTTTTCATTGTTTCAAGTATTTGGTCAAATTCCTTATGCCATATCATCTCATTTGGATTTTTGATTCCCCATAGTAGCAGCACCTTTCTGTCCTTATCCATTTGGGACATATATCTCAACAAACTCATAACAGGAGTGATTCCAACCCCTCCTGCCAAAAGAACCAACTCTTCATCATGCCTGATCTCCCTAAGAGTGAAATTGCCGTATGGCGCATCCACAATGGCTCTGTATCCTGGCTTAACGTTATTTATAGTGGAGGTATAATCACCAAGTTCTTTTACTGTTATTGAGATAAATTCCTTATTCTCAGGCTGAGAGGATATGGAGAATGGGTGTTCTTCTTTTGAGATGTCTTCTCCATAAATCTTTATAAAGCCAAACTGGCCTGCCTCATATTTAAAAATAGTTTTGCTCTGTGGTACCATTTCAATTGTCCACATGTTATCGCTCTCCTGCTTCACAGCCTTAACAATAAACTTCATATCTGATCTCATCAGTGGCTTCAGGAACTTGAAATATATATACGCGCTGATTGCTACAATAAAATAAACTATGTATATCACTCTTACCAACAGACTTACCCTTGAAGTAGTGGTTAGTAAAACATGTGCGAGAAGTAATGTTATAGCAATAGTCGTAAGGTTATGAAGCAGTCTCTGATACTTATAAGAGAACACCTTCAGCTTCTGGGCAAATCTTTTCATTTTCATAAGTGGGTTTACCTTCAGTACTAGCATTTCTGCCATAAATACAAATGACAGTACGGTTATTGCTATAAAAATATATATCGATATATCTCCAAGAGTTGTTTTTAAGCTTTCCCCCATCATATTTCCCTGAAGAATTTTATGTATGAAAGCCAAAACTACACTTACCAAAGCCATTATGCCATGAAATTTGTAAAACCTGTCTTGCCCTATTGATTTTTCCATCATTTTGACTCTTGCAATGAGAACAAATTCAATACAAAGCCACGTGTATGCAGCTGCTCCTAACATCATTGGTATAAAAATATTTAGTTGCCCATACCTTGTCGTATTGGTCGAATATATAGCAGTAGTCAGTATTGCTGGGCTTGTAAAGTAAAGAATAAGTAGTATTATTTTTTTATTCATCTATCGTCTCCTATCATAATTTATCTACATCAATCTCTATTTACGTATATATTTATAACTATAAATACCCTATTTTTACCCAATAAAAACATAATCTTGTACAAAAAGAAGGGGCTATTGCACAATGAATAATTTTATTCACTGTGCAGCAGTCCCCTTTTTAAAGTCTCTAGGACTTTATTGTTCAACTTTATACGGTCTCATCATTTCATTATCTTCATGATCTAGTATGTGGCAGTGCCATACATAACCCGGTCCACACGAAGGATTAAATGGGTAAAAATTTTGTCCGGGCTTAACTGCCCCCGAAGGAACATTCTGAGGTGCAAACCTTACCAATATACGTGTGACTTGATTTGGGTTCATTCGTACTGTATCCTTCCACCCTTTTTCATTTGCATCCGGTTCGATTGGTGCATTAATCAAATAAGGTTCTACCGGAAGTACTATAGTAGGGTGGTTCAAAGGTTGCATACCATTGATCTCCTCCCACTTGGTTCTGTAATCGTCTGCCCTAAAAACCTGACGGTCAAGAAGCTGGAACTGAACCAGATGTAGATGGATTGGGTGTGTATCCATCGTGAGGTTCGCAATCACCCATTCCTCTGTGGAACCCACTATAGGAAGCTCAGAAATAGGTGCTTCCCATTTCTGCCCATTGAGCAGCAGCATTACAGGGCTGCCACTATTTGGGTCTAAAACCTCATTGAGAGTGAGAGTTCTTTTCTTATCAGGTACAAGCCTAGGTATACTATTCAACTTCTTAGGAAGTTTCGTCGGTTTAACCGGTTGGGGAGCGTTCACAGGAACCGTAAACTGCATAATTTGCCCTACAGTATTAAAGTCTGGGTCATCGCCTGTTGGAAAAGGAGCTTTAGCATCATTGAGCAAAAGTATAGCTGTATCCGGAGCAATATCCGAAAAATTAATGAGTACATCTGCTCTCTCACCAGGTGCTATCAATAATGAATTAAGCTCTACTGGCTCAGGCAGAAATCCCCCGTCAGTACCAATCTGTACAATTTTCATACCATTTGACATTCTCAAATTATAAAAACGTGCATTGGAGCCGTTCAGCAGGCGAAAACGATATTGTCGCCGTTCCACATCCAAATTCGGCCATACCTTTCCATTTACCATAATAGTATCACCGAAGAATTCAGGTGCCCAATACGGATGAATGTCTGGATTGTTTCCTTCTGTTGTAAATGAAAAGGAACCATCGGAGTTAAAGGATCTATCTTGAATAACCAATGGGATCTCATATCTTCCTTTGGGTAAGATAATTCTTTTATTGCAACCACCATTATCATTACTGCCATTATCATACTTGCAATTGTCTTTTTCACGTATCAGGTAAAAACCTGCTAGACCTGCATATACATTAAGACGCGTTATGCCTAGAGTATGATCATGATACCAAAGGGTTGTGGGCTCCTGAGTATTAGGGTAACAATATAGTGAGCTAACAAAAGCAGGGCCCTTTTTACCATTATATGTGAACCACGCATCGGGATGCCCATCAAATTGTGAAGGTGATTCACCACCATGTAAGTGTGTGACGATGGGTACAGGACTCTGCGCTTCTGGGAACCCTGGGGGAAAAGGCGGCCATGGTTTTGGTGGATCCATTGGCATATTATTGGGATTTGCCCAATGCAATGTCGGGTCTACCGCAAAAAGATTTGATCCTGTCAGTCTGTTCAGCCACTTTACCATGGAGGGAATTCCTCTTGTTGCTTCAAAAGTAGCACCCGGTGCACTTCTAGAATATGTGATCTTTCCGGTTGTCTCGTCCTTTACTAGTCCACCATAGCCCCATACAGTTGTTTTTGGAAAACCTTCTGGGAGTATTTGTTGCTTGAATTCGCTGATATCTACAAAATACAAGTGCCTTTTTCCCCTTTTCATATCCAAGTATTTATCTTCTCCTACGGTTATTCTAATAGGTTTGTAAACCGGCGGTTTTACTAATTGATTTTTATACTTTGGAATTAAAATAGGGTCTAGTTCTATAGCACGATTAAATGCTAAATTTGAATCTTTTTTCCTTTGAATAGCGTATTTTAGTGTACTAATGGCTCTTAATACATAAAAGTAAAGAATGCTAAAATAATACTTTATCAAATGAGTAGCCTCCTTGCGTTAGGTATACATAATATATATTTATGCAACTAACTTAAGGAAAGTTACAGCTTTGTGGGAGTCTGGAATAATATAATCAAGACTTGAATGTAATATGAGTCAGTATTGTCGTCCCTCTCCGTCATAATAGATATAATCAATGGGATTATAGAATTTTTATCATTATATTTACTTCCCTATATAACAACCCTCATTATAAAATAGCCGTCAACAACCGAGAACTGAGACACTCCTCCAAGGGTTTCGACGATATATTTAATGGATTGTGTTCCAAATCCGTGGCCGTCCCTTTTTGCCTGTGGAAGCTCATTATAAAACGTTATATCTTCATTACATGGATTTTTAACCTGAAGTAGAAGCTTTTCACCATTCATTTCTAGTAATACTTGTAGATTCTTTTGTGTATCAGTAAGTTTCGAAACAGCATTAATTGCATTTTCAAGAGCATTAGAAAGTATGGATGTAAATTTGACATCATCACACGGCAAAGTTTCAGGAATTGCTACCTTTGCTATTAGTTTAATATTCAAATCTATACTTTTTGATTCATAGAATGAAAGCACAGTGTTTACAATTCTGTTACTACAAAAGCGCTTTAGCTTAATATCTGAAACCGTCTGAGTAACCTCTTTGAGGTATTTGTTTGCTTGTTCATATTGTTTATTCTTAAGAAATATAGAAAGATTATTTAGGTAATGCCTCATATCATGACGAATAAGAGAAAACTTATACTCGTTTTTTAACATTTGCTCTATTTCTTTTATTGACTGTTGCGAATGAATCTCTAACAGGCGTCTCTTTTGCTCTGCTTCTATCTTTTTCTCATACTCCTTAAAATATACAAGACAGAAAATCAGATAGGAAATGCACACTATAAAGGGCAAAAACTCCGAAACTATAATAATATTATTGTATAGTAAGTCTGTATACACCGTAACACTATAGTCATATACATAATATACAATAGGCATTATGGAGACAATTAGTATAGTTTTTGTGTCCTTTTTTAATATTCCTGACAAAGGCTTCGAAAAGTACTTAATAATTAAAATCCCTGAAGCAACTGCTATTATGGATCTCAGTAGTAAACCTGCATTTTTTGTCATTCCGAACTCAATACCAAGAAGATATATCCACTCGCTTATTGTACAACAAAGGTATGCACTGATAACAGCCATAAAGCTTGGAATAACTCTGCATCTGAATACTACAATATATAAAATCAGTGATGTCAGATGTGTAATAACAGGATATAAAATACCAACTGTGACTAAGTCAAACCTTAAATAAAACAAAAATTGAACCAAAAAAGTTAAGGCTGTATATGTAATCAAAATACTTACATTCTTTTTGTTGAATTTTATGTCTAAGAAGGATGACGACACAAAGACACCAAAGGCTAGAATAAGAAAAGACCATGAATAAAAGTAGATAATAGAATCAATCAAAATAATCTTCTCCCTTCTCGCTCTGAAAATAGAAAGCAATAAATTCCTTTTTGAAATACTTTTGCATTTTTCTAGCCACAGGTACTCTGCGCCCTGTTTTAGTGTTAACTTCATTTAGTGCAAGAGAATCAATATTTGATATATTTACAATATAACTTCTATGGCATTTAAAAAAACCTGTTGTATTACTTAGTAATTGTTCAAAATAATACAAGGGATCAATAGATTTTATTACAATTCCTGATGCTAGAAAAATATTTGTGCGTTTATGTGCTGCTTCTATATATTCAATTTCATTAAGATATACTTTTTTGAATCCATTAGTAGTATGTATAACTATACTGCTTTTGACCTTTTGCAGTTCTTGAGTCACCTTAAAAAGCACTCTGGAAATATGTTCATAATCTACAGGTTTTAGCAGATAGTCGCTAGCTTCTACATTGTATGAGGCAACTGCAAATTCAGGCGTAGAGGTAAGAAATATTATTTTTGTCCTTTCATCGAAATCCCTTATCTCCTTTGCTGTGTCAATACCATTTAAAAGTGGCATAACTATATCCAAAAAAATAATATCAATTGGCTCACACTTGTTTTCTGAGATTAGGTCATCTCCATTATCAAACGTTAATATTTGTGAGGCTATACCTGAAAAATCAAGCCATTTTTCTATTGAAGCTTTTGCCTCATGAATACAATCTTTATCATCATCGCATATTGCAATTCGCACGGCCGCCCTCCAAAAAATGATTATTAACATAAATCTTACCATAATAACTACCATTATTCAACAACTTACACCCGTTCACTCCCTAAAAACGACATTTCAGTGAATGGATGAGCGTTAGATTATTTAATGGCGGAAATTAGTAAGTAATAATGTTAAAAGTGGCTCAGTCATAATAAATTGAGCCACTTTCCTATAATTATTATCACCAATAAAAAAGGTGATACTTTTATTA
>JAEZFR010000020.1 GCA_023417285.1 Bacillota bacterium | reverse complement strand
ATGAGAAAGTGTAACTGGGATATAAAAGAGGCAGTAAATATTATAGATGAATATAGCAAGATTGAAACAATTTCAAAAGAAGAGCTAGAAATCATGAAAATTATGCTATTATTCCCACAAAAGTTTTGGAGGGTGATAAATAAATATTATAATAGTAAGAGGAGCTGGTCAGAAAAAAGCTTTGTTACTAGACTTCAAGAGGTAATAGACGAAGCAGAACCACATAGCAAATTCATGAGTGAATTTATTAAGTTATAAGAAGGTTAATGGCTAGTATTTGTTTTATTAAGAATTTAATGGTTGAGAATGCTTCGCGAAAAATTTGAAGTTATTGACATAGATTAATAATGGCTATAACATAAAAACTAAATGAAGGGTAAGATGTATATGGTAGTTTATAATCATTTTTAGCATATATATTTTGCCACAAATATAAAATGGAAATACTCTAGTATAAGCTAAAGAGGATTAATGCTCGGAGGATTAACAATGGATATAAATAATAGACTAAAGAATCAAAGAGACTACTTTAGAACAGATATAACAAAAAGTCTTGACTTTCGCTTAGAAGCACTCAAAAAACTTAAGACAGCAATACTCAAGAATAAAAAAGAAATTCTAGATTGTCTATTAGAGGATTTAGACAAATGTCACTTTGAAGGTTTTGCAACAGAGGTTAACATGGTAATTTCAGAAATAGATTATATGCTTAGAAATCTTAAAAAAATAGCTAGGCCTAAAAAAGTTAGAACCCCATTGGCATATGTAGGTGGTAAAAGCTTTATTATTTCTGAACCATATGGACAAGTACTGATAATTGGTCCATGGAATTATCCTTTTCAGCTTACTTTTGCTCCCCTAGTAGGTGCTATAGTAGCGGGGAATTGTGCAGTTGTTAAGCCTTCTGAGCTCGCACCTAAAACATCAGCTATTACAAAAAGATTAATATCTGATACCTTTGAAGAGCAATATATTTCAGTATTTGAGGGAGATGCGAGTATCTCTCAGGCTTTATTGGAGTATAAATTTGATTATATTTTTTTCACTGGAGGTACCTCAATAGGTAAGATTGTTATGCAGGCAGCAGCAAGGAATCTTACGCCTGTAACACTAGAGTTAGGCGGTAAAAGCCCTTGTATTGTAGATAGTAATACAAAGATTGAAATTGCAGCTAGAAGGATCGCATGGGGGAAATTTATTAATGCAGGACAGACCTGTGTGGCACCTGATTATGTACTGGTTGAAAATAGCATTAAGAAAAAACTAATAGACGGGATTGATAAAAGTATTAAGGAGTTTTATGGACATAATCCAATTGATTCAGAGTATTTCTGTAGGATTATAAATCATAAACACTTTGAAAGATTGACTAACTATTTAAAAGGCTTAACAATAGCTGTTGGGGGAAAATTCGATTTCGACAGATTACGTATAGAACCAACAGTTGCAGAGGTACTTACAGGTAATGAGCCTATAATGCAGGAGGAGATTTTTGGACCTATTTTGCCTGTATTATCGTATGAAAAAATTGAGGACGCAATAGCATTCGTTAACAATAGACCCAAACCGTTGGCACTATATATTTTTACAAACAACAAACAGCTTTCAGATAGAATACTAAAGCAGACATCATCAGGAGGGGCTTGTATTAATGATACTATAAGCCACATTACCAGCGCAAATCTACCTTTTGGTGGCGTTGGGGAGAGCGGCATGGGCAGTTATCATGGCAAGGCAACATTTGATGTATTTAGCCACAAGAGAAGTGTTTTAAGAAGCTCAACAGCAATCGATGCTAAAATAAAATACCCTCCGTATAAACTTTCAGTAGAGTTTTTTGAAAAGGCAGCAAAGTGGTTACTAAGATAAAGTACAAAAGATAATATCTTATAGCTCAAAGACGGGGTTAAATTAATTAATATAAAAAAGGGACTGTTAAAACAGTCCCAAAATTGTGCCATCTTCTTTTATATCAATCTTTTCTGCAGCTGGGACCTTAGGGAGTCCTGGCATAGTCATTATATCTCCAGTAAGTGCCACTATGAATCCTGCACCTGCTGAGATTCTTACCTCTCTAACAGTAACCTCGAAGCCAGACGGCCTTCCTAGAAGAGCAGGATTATCTGAGAGAGAATACTGAGTTTTTGCCATACAAACAGGAACCTTGTCTAATCCGATAGATTCAATAGTTTTGATGGATTTTTCAGCCGCAGCAGTGTATATTACCTTATCACCACCATATATCTCTTTTACTATTGTTTCAATTTTCTCTTTAATTGAGAGATTTGCATCATAAATTGGTGCGAAGTTTGATGGTTTATTTTCTATCATATCAACCAGCTTTTGTGCGAGTTCAATGCCGCCTTCTCCGCCATTTAGGAATACATCTGAGAAAGCCACATCAACCCCTATTGCAGAACATCTATCCTTTACAAGCTGTATTTCTGCTTCGGTATCAGTATCGAAATGGTTGATTGCTACTACAACAGGTACTCCAAACTTAGTAAGATTTTCAACATGCTTCTCAACGTTAACAAAGCCTTTTGAAAGTGCTTCTATATTTTCTGTTTTAAGTTCTGTCTTTGCAACGCCACCATTGTATTTTAACGCTCTAATAGTAGCAACTAAAACAACTGCATCTGGTTTAAGGTTAGCATAGCGACATTTTATATCAAAGAATTTCTCCGCTCCCAAATCTGCTCCAAATCCAGCTTCAGTTATAACATAGTCAGCAAGCTTTAGACCGAGCTTTGTGGCTTGAACACTATTACAGCCATGAGCTATGTTAGCAAATGGTCCGCCGTGCATAAGGGCAGGAGTGCCCTCGAGCGTCTGAACAAGGTTTGGCTTGATAGCATCCTTTAAAAGTAGCGTCATAGCGCCATCTACCTTTAAATGTTTAGCAGTAACCGGTTCACCTTGGTATGTATATCCTACTATTACTCTACCAAGTCTTTCTTTGAGATCAGAGATATCAGATGCAAGGCATAGTATAGCCATTATCTCAGATGCAACGGTAATATTAAAGCCATCTTCCCTAGGAACTCCATTAATCTTGCCACCAAGACCAACAATAATGTTTCTCAAGGCTCTGTCATTCATATCCATACAACGCTTCCATACAATTTGGCGAGGATCTATATTGAGCACATTACCTTGCTGAAGGTGATTGTCCAGGGCTGCTGAAAGCAGATTGTTAGCGGCAGTAATAGCGTGCATATCTCCAGTAAAGTGAAGATTAATGTCCTCCATAGGAACTACCTGTGCATATCCTCCACCAGCTGCACCACCTTTAATACCCATTACTGGGCCTAGTGATGGCTCACGCAATGCAATAACGGCATTTTTTCCTATTTTAGACATTGCTTGTCCAAGACCAACAGTGGTAGTAGTTTTACCTTCTCCAGCTGGAGTTGGGTTGATTGCGGTAACCAATACCAGCTTGCCGTCCTTCTTATTCTTTAGCTTATCCCAGATTTCTGACGATAGTTTCGCCTTATATTTCCCGTACAACTCAAGATCATCGGCAGAAATTCCAAGCTTATCTGCAATTTTTACGATAGGTTCCATTTGACAACCTTGTGCAATTTCTATATCAGTAAGCACTATAAATTCTCCTCTCATAAGCTTAATAATCATATATTAGTATAGCGCAAACCATATATTAATGCAAAAAAAATACAAATCACCAATAATATGAATATCTCATAAAATATAACAAATGGCTGTAACATAATAACCCGATTAATTGGTATACTATAGCTAAAGATAAAGGATAAAATTTGATTTTTTTTGTAAGGGGATAGAGTTATGCAAGATATCGAGGTTGGTAGTTTGGTAATTAGAAGGTCTTATGGTGGAGACATATTATTTCAGGTTTCAGAAATTATACAGAAAGATAATAGTAAACTGTTTGTTTTGAAAGGAGTAAATGTAAGGTTGCAAGCAGATTCTTTCGAGGAGGACCTTGAATTATATTTAGAGTAACAAAGGTTGCCTTGGGAAATAAAAAACTAAATAGAATTACAAAAACCAAGCAAATTTGAACATTAAGTAGATATTTTTAATAAATAGTTATAGAATTTAGATATTGTGCTTGACATAACTATTTAATGAATTGTATAATATATTATTTTTGACAAATTAGAATATATATGATATAATTTAACCAAACGTAGGATGAGGTGATATCCGTTGATTGACAGAGGAGAGCTTTTTCAGATAAAGAAGGACATAGAGGGCTGTATTGGAGAAAAGGTACAGCTTAGAGCTAATAAAGGCCGCAAAAAGTCTTTTATTAGGGAGGGGATATTAGAGAACACATATCCCAGCATATTTGTTGTTAAATTCGAAAATGAATATGATACTACTAGAAGAGTATCATACAGCTATACTGATATACTTACTAAGGCCGTTGAAATTGTAATATACAAGGGTGACAAAAGTATTAAGGTATGTTAACTTAAATAGGGCTTTTTGAGATTTTGACATATATGTATGAAGACACCGTTTTGGTGTCTTTTTTTTGTGAATAAAAATATTTTCTCCCATTATCATAATTTGTACACATTATAAATATATATTACATAGCAAGTTTCATTTTTGTAATAGTTATTAGCATGGATTTTGGGACAATAGTTATTACTCAAAAATACTTAAGCTCAAAAAATGTATACTTAAAATAAGGGAGGATGGAGAAATGTCTCTGGAGCTGTTAAAAGAGGCCATTAGGGTTAACAATTTATTGGG
>JAEZFR010000518.1 GCA_023417285.1 Bacillota bacterium | reverse complement strand
GGTAGTAACACTGGATGAAGCTCTTGCTGGTGCTTACATACAGGCAGCAAACAAGATTAAAGAAAAGTATAATATCCAGGATGAGATTTCCCTTTCTTTAATTACTAGGTTTCCAGATGTATTAAGAGTTGAGAAGCATGAAGCTGATGAAGATGAGTTGTGGAGTATTCTTAGCAAAGCAATAGAAGCAGCAGTAAATTCGCTTGTCAGTATGAGAGAACGCGAAGGAGCGGAACTTAGAAGCAGTATTTTACAAAAAGCATTATACATGCAAGAGGTAATTACCGAGATTTCAAAGAGAAGTCCTGAGGTTGTTTTAGAATATAAGCAAAAACTAGAAAACAGAATTAATGATTTGCTTGGACAACAGACAATAGATGAAAATAGGCTTGCAATGGAAGTTGCAATTTTCGCTGATAAATGTAGTATTGATGAGGAACTGGTGCGCTTAGGCAGCCATATGCTTCAGCTTTCTGACATCCTAAACATAAAGAACCAACCAGTTGGTAGAAAGCTTGACTTCCTTGTTCAGGAAATAAATAGGGAAATAAATACTATTGGTTCAAAATCTAATGATATTAATATTACTAAATTTGTATTAGAATTAAAGAGTGAAACAGAGAAAATTAGGGAACAAATACAGAATATAGAATAATAGAAATTCAATTGGGAGGAAATATGAAACTTATAAATATTGGATTTGGCAATATCGTATCTGCCAACAGACTTGTAGCAATTGTAAGCCCTGAGTCTGCACCAATCAAAAGAATTATTCAAGAAGCAAGAGATAGAGGTATGCTTATTGATGCTACCTATGGAAGAAGAACTAGAGCTGTTATTATTACAGATAGTGATCATGTCATTCTTTCTGCCGTACAGCCTGAAACAGTAGCTCATAGGCTTAATGCAAAGGATGCTGATGTAAATGATTCTGATGAGGAGATTGAGGAATAATTTATATGCATAAGGGTCTATTACTCGTTATTTCCGGTCCTTCTGGAACGGGAAAAGGGACAGTTTGCAAAAAACTTCTTTCAAATAGGAGCAATATTAAATATTCAGTTTCTGCCACTACAAGAAAGCCTAGAGATGGGGAGATAGATGGTGTAAACTATTTTTACCTCAGTGAAAAGGATTTTCTTGATTTGCTTCAAAATGATGCATTGATAGAATGGGATAAATACTGTGATAACTATTATGGTACTCCCAAAAAGTATGTTGAAGATGCATTAGACCAAGGTATTGACGTTATATTAGAAATTACAGTCGAGGGTGCTCTTGAGGTTAAAAAGAAGTACCCTGATTGTGTATTACTATTTATACTTCCACCTTCCTTTGATGAACTGAGGAGAAGGATAGTTGGTAGAGGGACGGAAGAGTTTGATGTAATTGAAAAGAGACTTAATCAAGCCCAAAAAGAGATGAGTGCAGTTTTTGACTATGACTATTACGTGGTAAATGACAGTCTTGAAGAAGCTGTTAATAATATTGAAACCATTCTTGATGCTGAGAGGCTAAAGCCAAATAGAAATATAGAAGGTTTAAACAATTTAATAAAGTAATTAGGAGGTAATAAGGTATGATTTATCCTTCAATCAATGAATTAATGAAAAAGGTTGACAGCAGATATACTTTGGTTGTAGAGGCTGCAAAGAGAGCAAGACAGCTGGCTGATGGTTCACCTAAATTAACTAAGGTTAACTCAGACAAAGAAGTGACTATTGCTATACATGAAATTGCTGAAGATAAAATAACATATGTAAGAACAAAGAGCGGAATTAAATAGGGGGAATTGATTGTGGCTGCAGAAAAAACAATGGAAAAAATTGTTGCGTTATGCAAAAATAGAGGTTTTGTTTATCCCGGCTCAGATATCTACGGTGGCTTAGCTAATGCATGGGATTACGGCCCTCTTGGAGTTGAACTTAAGAATAATGTAAAAAAGGCATGGTGGAGAAAGTTTATTCAGGAAAGCCCTTATAACGTCGGTGTAGACTGTGCCATTCTCATGAACCCACAGGTTTGGGTAGCATCGGGCCATGTAGGTGGATTTAGCGATCCTCTCATAGACTGTAAGGATTGTAAGTCCCGTCATAGAGCTGATAAGCTTATTGAGGATTTTAATGCTGAAAACAACATTGATTTCAGGGTTGATGGTTTGAAAAATGAAGAGCTTATGCAATACATAAAGGACAAGAATGTTAAGTGTCCTAGTTGCGGCTCAAAGAATTTTACCGATATTAGAAAATTTAACCTTATGTTCAAAACCTTCCAGGGTGTTACTGAAGATTCAAAGGCAGAGATATTCCTAAGGCCAGAGACTGCTCAGGGTATTTTCGTTAACTTCAAGAATGTTCAGCGTACTACTAGAAAGAAGATACCTTTTGGTATTGGACAGATTGGTAAATCGTTTAGAAATGAAATAACACCTGGAAATTTCACATTCAGAACTCGTGAGTTTGAACAAATGGAGCTTGAATTTTTCTGTGAACCAGGCAAAGATTTAGAATGGTTCAGCTATTGGAAGGATTATTGCCACAATTGGCTGTTAAACCTTGGAATGAACGATGACCACTTAAAGCTTCGTGACCATTCACCAGAGGAATTATCACACTATAGCAATGCAACTACAGATATTGAGTTCCTATTCCCATTTGGTTGGGGGGAATTGTGGGGCATAGCTGATAGAACTGATTTTGACTTAAAGCAGCATATGATTCATGCAAAGGACGATCTCTCATACTTCGATCCTACCACAAATGAAAAGTATGTACCGTATTGCATTGAGCCATCTCTTGGAGCTGATAGAGTAACTCTTGCATTTATTTGTGAAGCATATGATGAAGAAGAGGTTGCTGAGGGAGATGTAAGAACAGTAATGAGATTCCATCCAGCGTTAGCACCGGTTAAGATTGCAGTTCTACCGCTTTCAAAGAAGCTGGGTGATGAAGCTACAAAAGTCTACGATATGCTTATCAAAAACTATGTATGCGAATACGATGAAACTGGAAGCATAGGTAAGAGATATAGAAGGCAGGATGAAAT
>JAEZFR010000472.1 GCA_023417285.1 Bacillota bacterium | reverse complement strand
TCTTTCAATGATAAAAAAATTTGACGAGATAAACTGACTTGATCTTTATAGCGTAATTCAATGCCCCACATATAATACCCTCCAAACTGGCACTATCAAAACACTTTTTAACTGGCACTATCATAATTTCTCTCAACTTGCACTAGCAAATGCCTTTTAACTGGCACTAACAAAACGCCGTTTAACTGGCCCTTATAACAATCCAGTTTAATCGATACAATTATATTAAAACACTCCTCATTTGTAAAGAAAAACGTACGAGGAAGCGTGTATGAGAAGATTGTACGGGTTAGCTTGTGTGAGAAAGATTTACAGGGTAGCTTGTGTGAGAAAGATTTACAGGGTAGCTTGTATGAGAAAGATTGTACGAAGAAGCTTGTATGAGGAAGATGATATAGGAAGATGGTAACTACAAGATAATTATATTGGAAAGAAGGTATTTGATTGAAAAATATTGCTGGGAAAATCTATTTGTTGTGTGCCTTTTCTTTGGCGGGAACTTCGGTAGTAACTGGATATATCCTTTCGGAGAAACTAAGCCGATTTACAATAACTGCTGTTAGCTTGGGAATTATGATTCTGTGCTTATCCCCGTTTTACGGATTGAAAACGGTTCAAACAATGCGTAAGTTAAATAAAAGTAATTGGAAGCTATTGGTATTACAAGCTATATTTGGAATATTTTTATTTAGGTTATTTTTACTTTTAGGTGTTAATATAACAAGCACTGTTGAGGCAGGAATATTGACAGGGACAACTCCTGCTATTACTTCAATATTGGCATTCCTTGTGCTTAGGGAAAAGCCCACTGGCTGGACTGCTCTGGGAATTGCTTGCACGATCACAGGCATCGTGCTGTTACAGGGAGCGAGCTTAATTACCATTCAACTCAAGGCACAACACTTTTTTGGGAATGTGCTTATGCTCTGTGCCGCAGCAAGTGAGTCTACCTTTAATATTCTTTCAAGAAAGCACAATACAATGAAGCAAAATCATGCTGATGTACAAATCCATCCTGTTGTACAAACTTTGATTGTATCAGGAATTGCTTTTGCACTATCAATTATTCCGGCTTTAACAGAACACCCTTTTATGGCAATACGAACTATTGGGTCATCTGATTGGTTAGCTTTGATTTGGTATGGATTGGTCGTAACCGCATTGGCTTTTGTGTTTTTCTTTGCGGGTGTAAAACGCTGTGATGCTTATACTACTGCCGCATTCTCGGGAATGATACCTTTGACTTCTATGCTTTTATCCATATTACTTTTGAGAGAAAGCATTGGATTGTCGCAATATGCTGGGGGATTCTTAATAGTATCCAGTATGCTGATTATTGGATATAGGCGGCAGAAAACATTGCTTTCAGTTGATATATGAGGGCATAGTGGCTACGCCCTCATACTAAATCTTACCTCTTATCAGCTTCATAAAATAGTATTTTCTCTTACCGATTCGTTGTTTTGTTATTAATAGCAAGACTTGTATACAATTTATTACGCTTAGTTTTTCTTCTTCTGATAAATCATTTTGAGTGTATCTAGCTGTAATGAAATAATTCATAACTTTACTAAAGTCAAATTTATTAAAGGAATTACCCCTAAAGTCAAGGAATTTCTCTACTCTGAAGCCATATTGAGATGGGGTTTCAGCAGCATTAATAGCTAAATCCTGTATGGAAAGTATAGAGAACATGTATTCAAATGACATTAATACAGCCTTATTTGGGTTAGCTTTTCGTATTTTTTTAAATAGTAGAGTATGCTTAAGTATATTTTTGGTTGTAAGTATGACAAAAGTTAAAATTACAGCCGTCAGTAATGATATAACTATAATTAAAATATTATTATTATTATTTCCCTCATCCTCAATATTTGTATTATCAGTTACAATATCAAAGTTATTTTGCTTATTGCCGTATTTCTTTATCATTTCTAAATAATCTACATAGTTAGCCCCTGACATAGAGGAATCTACACGAACTGGTTGATTTGTGCCTTCATACATATTTGCAACAAATGGTGAGGTGGGTTCAAACTGAATCCAGCCAAAGCCTTCAAAGTAAACCTCCACCCATGCATGAGCTTGTTTTGAGGTTACCTTGTAAATACCCTTGTTAGCGGTTGGAGGTAAAATATAACCCTCAACATACCTAGCTGGAATGCCAATGCTCCTGAGCATTACAACCATAGAGCTAGCATAATAGGTACAGTATCCCTTTTTGTTATCAAACAAAAAATAATCAACAAAGTCTTTATTACGAGGTACTCTACCTGGTTTTAGGGTATATACATAATTTGTTGACAGATAATTTTCGATTGCCTTGGCTTTATCATAATCATTCGTGGAGTTCTTTGTTATTTGCTCAGCAAGGTCATAAACCCTTTGAGGAATGGTATTAGGCAATGTCAAATAGGTATTGTATATGTTGTCAGACCTTTCAATCAGTGTGTCTAGGTCACTGGTGCCACCTTCGATAATGAAATTTATATTTGAGGTTGACTTTTTATTGTCAGCATACATTCCTCTGTGGCTTTTTCTGATACTCTCTATAAACTTTGTATCAGTAAGGTTTAAATTTGTATATGTTACGGAATATTTGAAATCTTTCTCTTTTGCTTTTGGGGAAAGGAGAGTACCTTCATTATTCTTTAACAATGGTTGTACTTGCTTAAATGTTAATTGATTAGTTTTTGCAGGAATAAATATGGATCTGGTTCTCATATTCATGAAGGTTATATCAATATCAGATTCTACCTCGTAGCCAGAATCAGGGCTTTTTAAATCAGAATTCTGGGCTTTTCTAATTAATGTCCCAGCTTTATATTCCTGAACATCTTCGTTTATTTCCTTGACATAGGACATTTTATCATTTTCAACTGAAACGTAGTCGGTATTAGTATTATACCATTGTTTGCCATCATAAAGTATGGGAGAGAACGCCTTTAAATATATATTAGAATAGGATGATCGTACATTCATTACGTGGACATTATCGGGATTTATGTTTCCACCAAGCAAGCCACCCTTACTGTTAAAGCCAACGCCTGACAGACTGAAAGAATCAAAGGATTCTATGCGAGTACCCGCGAAATAGTTCTCAATACTGGTAATTCTATCATTCACCCATGCAAATTCAACAGGAGTTTTGCTAAAAGACATTGTATTAGTAACAATTAGTGTAATTAAACAAACAGGGAGAATATAGATTAAGTATAAAACTTTATTTTTTATACTATAACCGGACTTTTTTGCTCTTACTCTAGCCACATCAAACAGATAGAATAAAATAAATGATCCAATGAATAAATAAAAACTAAATTCGTTAGCAAGATAATCAAGCATAATTTGACTTAGAAACAGACTACAACCCAAAACAGCAATAACGTATATGTTAAAAAATTTCACAGTAAAGATATATATTAATAATGTTACAAACAAGGCTATAAAAATCTCTGTCAATAGAATGAACATTCTGTCCTCATATAGATAGCCGTTTACGGTATCAATTATCCAAAAGGTATAATTATCTAAGAAGTTAAAAATGCCTCTAGTTCCAAGGGTGGAGGAGAGATAAAACAAATAAGCTATTGCTCCGATAAAAAGAGTTGATAAACCTATTAGTGTGGTCATTTTGTTGTATAGTAAGGGTATTAGTAAAATAGAAATAATCACTATAATACCTAGCAGCTCGGTACTAATAGCTTCTGTCATACAGAAGGACGACCAAATGGACTGACATAGACTATATGATATCAGTATTGTCAGAATGCAGTATGCAATTGTATCTAACAATTTTGTCTTTTTCATGTTATTACGCTCCTAAAGCTTGTTTTATGTCACACCCAGGATAGAGAATATAAGCATTTACACCTATGTCAAAAAGGCTGTCAAATATCATTTTAATATCCTTAATAGTTTGAATACCTTCCTTATTACCTGTTACACAGATCACACAGATATCTCCGCCTGCCATTTTAGTATTAAAAATAGTATTGTAAAGTTCAACAGTAAGGTGGCTGGTAATAATTATGGTGTCTTTTAATTTGTTTTCACTAAATGAATATAGCTCTAAAATATTTTCTATCGGTATTGTCTGTTGGAAATTAACAGTAGCTAAATATTTATATACACTATTAAATTGTGAAAATGACGATACCGGGATTAACTCGAGTTTATTTCTAAATTCAATTAGGTTTACAGGAATAGACCTATTAACATAATAGTATATAAGCGAAATTGTTGCTTCTACTAAAGTATCCTCAATCATTGAATTGGTTTCGTTATCATATGTATTTTTTTGATAATCCAATATTATACTAATATTCTCTGATGTAAGACATTGAAAATTCTTGACAAGTAAATCATTTTTCTTTGCGGATAGCTTCCAATGAATACGTTTACAACTATCACCATACTCATATTTTCTTATATCCTTAATGGAGGTAGTATCTTCGAAGCGGCCATCTGTGCCTGCGTTCATATC
>JAEZFR010000183.1 GCA_023417285.1 Bacillota bacterium | reverse complement strand
CAACTATAGTGTTTGTCATTATAAGGAGAAGAATAAAAAAGAGGAAGGAACTAACCTTTGATGAATAGCATTGATCTGTTTATTATGGGCTTTAAAAACCTTTTTAGGAGAAAAACCAGGACAATGCTAACGGTATTAGGTGTTATAATAGGCACTGCCGCGATTGTTGTTATGGTGTCTCTAGGGATTGGAATGGACGAGAGCTTTGAAAATGAGTTAAAGAGAATGGGGAGCCTCAACATGATTACCGTAACTCAACCTCAAAATGATGGTGGTCCTGTTGATAAATCCAAAACTGTAGCACTAAACGATAAAGCTGTAGCGCAGTTCCAAAAAATGAAGGGTGTAGAGGCTGTTCATCCAATTATTGAAACCTCTATTAAGCTCATATCAGGAAAGTATGTCGCATATGCCCAGGTAATGGGCGCTGATGCTGATATCCTGCAGAGCTTTGGATATATAGTGGATAAGGGTAGGCTGCTTCAAACAGGAGATAAGGAACAGCTGTTGTTTGGGTTTTACGCTACGTCAAATTTCTATAATCCTAAGTCCAGAAACTATTACTCTGGCAATAGTCCTGTAGATGTTATGAAGGATAAGCTGTCATTTACCTTTGATATGAATTATGGAGAAAAGAAGGAGGGAGGAGGACAGTTTTCAAATAAGCCTTCTAAGGTGTACAAGACAAAAGCTGTAGGAGTGCTAAAACAATCAAATGATGAAAAGGATTATTATGTCTACATGGATATAAATAATCTAAAAAAATTAATCAGAGAGAATAGTAGCAAGATTAATACCTATGGTGGCTCTACATCAGGGGATAGCTATCAGCGCATTATGGTTTAGGTCAAAAATATTAATGATGTAGATGATATTCAGCAGAAGATAAAGGATATGGGCTATGGCACATATAGCTTGGCTGATATAAGAGAATCTATGAAAAAACAGTCAAATACTATTCAGATGGTACTAGGAGGAATAGGTGCAATATCCTTGCTAATTGCTGCTCTCGGGATAACAAATACCATGGTTATGTCAATATATGAGAGAACTAGAGAAATCGGGGTAATGAAGGTTCTTGGGTGCAGGATGAATAATATAAGACAGTTGTTTTTGTTTGAGGCTGCAGTAATCGGCCTTATTGGAGGAGTTATTGGAATACTACTGAGCTATATAGCCTCATTTGTGCTCAATTCTGTAGGGACAAGTATTTTGAGTCCAGGGAATCCAGATGCAGGACCGGTATCGGTCATACCCCCTTGGCTGGCAGCTGCTGCAATAATGTTCTCCATGTTTATAGGAATAGTTTCAGGTTTCTATCCTGCAAGAAGGGCGATGAAGTTAAGTGCATTAGAGGCAATTAAGACAGAATAGACAATTTAGTATTGTAAAATGCATAGGCATGTAATATAATGTAAAATAATATAAAACATTGCATTGCTGTAAAAGTATTAGGCTTTTTGGCACAGCGAAAGGAATGGTTGATTAACATGTATAGTGACAAGACCCTAGTTTGTAAGGAATGCGGAACTGACTTCGTTTTTACTGCAGGAGAGCAGGAATTTTATGCTGAAAAAGGTTTTCAAAATGAACCAAGCAGATGTAAAGGTTGCAGAAGTGGCAGAAGAGATAATGCAGGTAAAAAGGAATTATATGAAGCTGTATGTGCTGAATGTGGAGAACCTACAAGAGTACCCTTTAAACCACACTTGGACAAACCAGTTTTCTGTAGCAAGTGTTTCGCAGAAAAGAAGTAAAAGCAGTACATAGATAAGTACATAAAATAGAGATCATAAGTAGCAAAACAAAAAAGAAAGCAAAAATAAAATATTATATTATCAAAAAGCTGGCCTTTCATTGGGCTAGCTTTTAATTTTTATAATAGCTTTAGGGTTAAAGCTTTTGGGGTTAAATATTACAAAACAATTAATATCCACACCCTGAAATGCAAAAATACTTTGTTGTTAACAGACTTGTGCACATTATCCACACACATTATATACACAAAACACCTGTTTTGTTGATTAATAATTCACAGAGTGTGGAAAACTATAACTAAAAAAAGTGCTTGATTGTGTAAAAGAAATATTACGGGAGTTCATAAAAATTAAAAGAAGCTGTTAATATTCTTATTACTCTTGACAGTTTTGGAAGTATTATATATCATTAAATTTAAATATGAAAATGCTATGAACAAGAGGAGTAGGTTGTACAGACTTTACAGAGAGAAGCCGGTAGCTGCAAGGCTTCAGGAAAGTCAACTGAAGGTAGCTTGGGAGTTCTGCACCGAAGGATTTTGTTGGTAATCTAGTAATGTATCTGCATCATTAATTTTGTGTTTGTTTTACATCATTAATTTTGTATTATGCATATTGATTATTACGTATTGATAGGCTGCAGCGGGTAACACCGTTATATGTTCTGAGATTCAGATGGTTTTATGGAATGACATTATTTATTGCTTTCAAGGTATTTCTTTGAATGTATTACTAATGCATAGGCTCTGAAAATTTGGTGGTACCGCGAACATACTTCGTCCAAATACTTGGACGGGGTTTTTTTATTGTTTTGCAAGTTATCAGTTTTTATAGTGTATTTTTTTAAAAAAGGCAATTTCTTATTTAAATAATAGAGAGGAGTATCAGTATGGAACCTTTAGATTATGTAGCTTTAGTAGTGTTAGTAATTGGATTTGCAGTGGTATTTGCAGCTAAGCCAATAGCGAAGAAACTTGGGTTGGCTCAAAAGCAAAAATGTCAGTATGCCGATCAAATGACAGAGGAAGAAGTTGAAAGCTATAAGCTTTCAAGAGCCGTCGTTAGCGTCAAAATGATTGGGCTGGTCATTACAATTCCAGGTTTAATAATGTTTATTTTAAGCTATAAGTAATGTATTAAAATGCTTAATGTTAAATGCAAAAAATGCTTATTAAAAAGCTCTATATTAAATGCAATAATGTTTATTAATATGCTTAACATTAAATACACAAATATATGTAAAATTTGATGCTACAAATAAAGTTTAGGAGGTAGTTATGGAGGATACTAAGAATATTTCTAAAACCTATGACCCTAGTCAGGTTGAGGATAGACTGTACAAAAACTGGATGGAGAAGGGCTATTTTCATGCAGAGGCAGACCCCGAAAAGGAGCCTTATACAATAGTGATTCCACCCCCAAATATAACAGGTCAGCTACACATGGGGCACGCACTAGACAATACCATGCAGGATATTCTCATCAGAACAAAGAGAATGCAAGGTTATGCTGCACTATGGTTGCCTGGAACAGACCATGCAAGTATAGCAACGGAAGCCAAAATAGTTGATGCAATGGCTAAAGAAGGCATTTCAAAAGACGATATTGGACGCGAGAAGTTTTTGGAGAAAGCTTGGGATTGGAGACGTGTTTACGGAGGAAGAATCGTTGAGCAGCTTAAAAAGCTAGGAAGCTCATGCGACTGGGAACGTGAGCGTTTCACAATGGACGAGGGGTTATCAAAGGCAGTACAGGAGGTATTCCTGAGACTATATGATAAGGGCCTCATTTATAAGGGCGAAAGAATAACAAATTGGTGCCCAAAGTGTAACACTTCGATATCTGATATTGAGGTTGAGTATGAGGAGCAGGCAGGACACTTCTGGCATATAAAATACCCTGTTAAGGACAGTGACGAATTTGTTGTAATCGCGACTACCCGTCCTGAAACATTATTAGGAGATACTGCGGTAGCAGTTAATCCAGAAGATGAAAGGTATGCTCATTTGGTAGGTAAGACTTTGATTTTGCCACTGATAAACAAGGAAATCCCTGTTATAGCTGACTCCTACGTTGATAAGGACTTTGGAACAGGTTGCGTTAAGATAACACCAGCCCACGATCCAAATGACTTTGAAGTAGGTCTTCGTCATAACCTACCTCAGGTAAGAATAATGGACGACAATGCTATTATGAATGATAATGCAGCACAGTACAAAGGACTTGATAGATACGAGGCAAGAAAGAAAATGGTTGCTGACCTTGATAGTCTTGGACTGTTGGTAAAGATAGAAGGGCATACCCACAATGTTGGTACCTGCCAGAGATGTAGGACTGTTGTAGAGCCATTAATATCAAAGCAGTGGTATGTTCGTATGAAGCCATTGGCAGAGCCGGCAATAGAAGTTGTTAAGAATGGTACTATTAAGTTTGTACCTGAAAGATTCTCAAAGATATACTTTAACTGGATGGAAAACATACAGGATTGGTGTATTTCGAGACAGCTGTGGTG
>JAEZFR010000374.1 GCA_023417285.1 Bacillota bacterium | reverse complement strand
GAAAAGGTAAGACCGCTCAAGAAGCTGTAGATGCTATGATAGCCGATATCAAGAAGAATATACCTGAATTAAAGTAAGATTGGTATTTAAACAGGGAGAGGGGAAATCCCTTCTCCCTATTTTATAGCAAGCTTCTTTTCATTACTTTTGCCTACGTGCAAGCACGAATAGGAGGTCTACATGAAAAATTTATCAAAAAAATCTACGCCTTATCTTTTTATGGCACCATACTTTATATTATTTACTGCATTTAGCCTATTACCAATTATATTTACACTGTATATAAGCCTAAATGAATGGGACGGATACAATGATATTAAATTTGTTGGAATGAGTAATTTTGTTAGAATGTTCGAGAACGGTGAGTTTCTCCTTTCATTAAAAAATACAGTAATAATAATGCTGATGTTAATACCAATTCAATTAGTTTTAGCGATTGTAATAGCGTATATGATTAATTCAAAACTTGTAGTACATAAAGAGGTGTTTAAAACAGCACTATTTGCACCTTATCTTACAATACCAATCGCTGCAGGCTTATTGTGGGCTTTCTTCTTTGACGGAACTGCAGGTACAATTAATTATTTCCTTCAGTGGCTTCATGTAATTGACACCCCTATAGACTGGCTAGCTGATCCCTTTCTTGCAAAAGTTGTTGTTGCAGCCATTATGTTATGGAGATACCTCGGCTACAGTGTACTCTTCTTTATGGCAGGTTTTGTTTCAATTCCAGAGGAACTTTATGAGGCTGCTTATGTTGATGGCGCAAGAGCTTGGGATAATTTCTGGTACATATCTTTGCCATGTATAAAGCCAATTATGATCTACATGGTTATCACATCAATGATAGGTGGATTCCAGACCTTTGATGAACCAAATATTCTCTATACTCAGGGAAATTATCAAACTGGGCCATACTCGGGAGGTCCAGATCAGGGCGTTATGACAATGGTTATGCTTATGGGTAAAGGTGCTTTCCAGAACTCTCAATACGGTTACGGAAGTGCTGTAGCATACGGAATGTTTGTTATTATTGCAGTATTCTCACTTATTTCGCTAAAGCTTATGAATGGGAGGGATAAAGATGGAGCAATCTAATAAGTTTAACTCCTTTATATTATATGTAATATTGACTATATGTTCAGTTTTTACCATTGGCCCATTTTACCTCATGGTAATTATGAGTACATATGATTCAAATGAACTCTTCTCAGATTTACATCTGTTACCTGGTAATAACTTTCTAATAAATATAAAAGATGTCTTTTTAAATGCTGGTTTTGGAACGTACTATTTTAATAGCTTGTACATTGCTATGGCTGCCACACTGCTCTCCGTTCTTGTATGTGCAATGTGCGGATATGCACTTGCAAAGTTTGAGTTTAAGTTCAAGAAGTTTTTTTATTACACCATTTTAGTAACAATGATGCTTCCTACGCAGTTGGGGTTAATAGCATTTGTATGGGAAATGAATAAAATAGGCTGGACAGATACACATCTTTCACTTATTATTCCGTTAGCTGCAAACGCTTTTTCTGTATATTGGATTAGGCAATATACTGTACAAGGGGTTCCCACAGAGATAATCGAAAGTGGCAGAATTGACGGTTGCAGTGAAGCTGGAATTTTCTTCAGGCTTGTAGTTCCTTTTATAAGACCGGCCATTGGATCTCAAGCAATGCTCTCATTCATGGCTTCATGGAACGCATACCTTATACCTCTAGTGTTAATCAGTGACCAAAAAAAGTATACTGTCACACTTGGATTGTCAACCCTTGATGCATTGTACAGGGCCAATTATGGTGCCAGAATAGCAGCACTTGTAATTGGTACAATTCCAATGTTCATACTATTTTTGTTATTCTCCAAATCACTTATAAAGGGAATAACTGCAGGATCGGTAAAAGGATAGTATCCTTATAACCATTTCCAGAAGTGTTAACGCACTTATATGGAGGGTAGCATGTATAAAGTTGTATTAATAGATGATGAGCCACTTATAAGAAAAGGAATCAAAAACATAATAAATTGGAAACAGCTTAACTGCGAAGTTTACGCTGAGGCAAGTGATGGTAATGAAGGACTAGAACTTATAAGGCAGAGTCGTCCTGAGATTATTCTGACTGATATCCGTATGCCTAGAATTAATGGCCTAGAGATGTTAAAACAGATAAGAGATATTGTTCCCAACTCAAAAACAATAATTATTACAGGATATAGAGAATTTGATTACGCACAAGATGCGATAAAATACGGAGCTTTTGACTTCCTTTTAAAGCCTACCAAGCTTGAGCAACTGACATCAGTTCTTGTAAGGGCAATAGACGTTCTCAATAAGCAAAAATTAATGCATGCGGAAGTTAATAAATTTAAATTACTCTTTGAGCAGAGCGTTCCTATGCTCAAAGAGAAATTGCTCTGTGACATAGTTTTTGAATTAAATAACAATGAAAAAGAAGTAACAGAAAAAATGAAGTTATTTGATATCCATATCAATAGCTTTGTTTTTGTTGTTGTAGAAAATGATTCTTACGAAGATTTTGAAAGCACTCAGTATGACAAGCATTTATACCAGTTTGGTATAATAAACTCCTATGAAGAAATTTTTGCAGAAAAGTATGAAATTCATGTAATTACACTAAACAGTAACAAGATAGGTTTTATTTTACAAAACAAATCATATTTGAATATCAATATGTCCGAGATACTTGAAAAAACTGCTTACCTCCAGGAAATGATAAGTAACGCGTTTGGGATTTCCGTCTCAATTTCGTTAAGTAGTGAAGGATCATCGGTTTTTGAATTGCCAGAAAAGCTAAAAGAATGTAATTACTCACTTGAGTATAGAAGTTATCTCGGAAACAATACAATAATTCAATTTAGTGATCTCAGTACTTTGTTTAAGTTTGAGGAATACTCTTCACTTGAGAGGTATAAAAGGCAGATGCTTGAAGGGATTAAAGCAGGTAATGAAAACTTGGTAAAAAACTCTTTGGATAAGATAAGTGGTTTTATTTCTTCTACTATTATCAGTAATAATTATTTAAGGAATTATTACTATTCTACTCTGTCATCAATAAACAATATAAGAAATTCTGTTTTGGCAGCTAATTCCGATAAAAAGCATGAAGACAGCATAGAGTTTTCAAGTATTTTAAAAATGATTGAGAAAAGTGATAATACTGAGGAATTGAATTCACTCATAGAGAATGTAGCTATTAATATTTCTAAAAAGGTTAATAATTTTAATAATAAAAGCATTAAAATCACTCTCAGAAAAGCAATTAATTATATAAATGAACATTATTCAGAGCAACTAACTCTATATGAAGTAGCAGCGCACACATTTGTAACCACATTTTATATCAGCAGAATGTTTAAGAAAGAACTAGGAACAACTTTTGTTGATTATTTGAATGATCTTAGAATTGAAAAAGCCAAAGAACTCTTGAAGAATGTGAGGTATAAGTCCTACGAAGTAGCAAGCCTTGTAGGAATACCAGATCCTCATTATTTTTCAAGGCTTTTTAAAAAACATTCAGGTATAACTCCTTCAGAATATCGAGATAATTTTAGGTTAAAATAAGCGGTAATGTGTATTGTACTTTTACACAACCGCTTATTTTAATATTGTTTATATTATTTTTGTTGTTCTGATGATGTCCTACTTTGCAGGAACAAGCGTGATTTTGCCAGCGTCCTTTGCCTTAGTAGCGTCTTGTAATACTATTTTATTACTGCTACCACTGATCACCAAATTCTTATTACTTAAAGGATGAATGGTACATACATTGGTTTTGGGGTCTATATTTATTATCCAACCGTCAACATTAGCTTCATCTTCTTTAACTGTTTTTGTTGGTACCTTATCTCCACTTCTTGGTGCGATACTTTCAGTGGATAGATACGTGCTAAACATGCTTCTTATTGTGTAGATTGTTCCACCTAAATGTGTTATATAAAATTGATTTGCATACTGTTCTTTTGTTAGTATCGCCTGTGTATTATTCACGCTGATATAATTGTTTTGACAAACAAAGTAATACCAACCAGCCTTAATTGTGTTTTTGTTTGTGCTTGTTTCACGAGTAATGGACTCAACCTTGGCTGGTACAAGCGACTCCTCAGGTTTTTCTGTTGGCTTAACTTCAGGTGCCGGTGTAGGTGTTGGCGTAGGTGTAGGTATTACCGCAGCAACTGTCTTTAATTTGGTCAATTCAAAATTCTGGGTCTGATATGTTGATTCTGTCCACAACACTACATTACTGTTTTTAGTTATTTCGCTATCAGAAATGCCCACAAAAAACCCATTGCTATCTTTTATTCTATAGGTTCCGTCACTATACATTGTTATAGTAAATTTTTGATTGCTGTTGTTATTTATATCACTTTGGGTGATTTTTTCGCCCTTAACTCCTGCACTGGTCCAGTTCTTACCAGAATGAACAGTTGTAATTGTATATTGATTACCTCCTACATTGGTAATGTTAAACTTTTGGTTATTACTTGTTGTACTGGTATAAAAAATTAACCCTGTACCATTTACCTTACTTGAGCCTGGGACATCAATGCTCAGTCTTGTATTGCTAGCTGCTTTAATATTGTATGTGCCGTTTTCAATTGGTGCTGCTGTTAGCACAGGTGTTGCTTCAGCCACTGGTGCTGGTGCTGGTGTTGTTGGTGTCGTTGGTGTTGTTGGTATCATTGGTGTTGTTGGTGTCGTTGGTGTCGTTGGTGTCGTTGGTGTTTCTGTTGGTTTTGTGGTAGTTGTACCTGTTTTAGATCCACCTGGCTTCCACCTTGCATAATATGTAGTATTTTTGGTTACTAAAACTTGCCCAAAATAAACAGGCCTGTCTTTATCTGTTGCATTTTTCTTGTAATACCACCCTGCAAAGGTATATCCTTCCCTAGTTGGTGTTTGTGACGGCTGTAGCACTTTGCCATTTAAACCAGTTTTATTGCTGGCTACCTTAGTACCACCGCAACTATCAAATGTGATAGTAAAGGGCTTTTGCCATGAAGCATAAAGGGTAAGATTGCCTTTAACAGTAGATATGGTGGGTTCCTTGACAAAATTCCAAAACGATGTTCCATTCTTTTTATAGGTCCAGCCCGCAAATATATATCCTGTTCTAGTTGGATCTTTTGGTTTTGTTAGCTTTGAGTCGTATGTAGCTTTTACACTTGGGACAGCGGTGCCACCATTTGAATCAAACTTCACTGTATAGACTTCAGCAGTCCATTTAGCATACAAGTTTACATCTGTAGCGGCTTTGTCCTTATTGAAATCCCAAGCGGTTTTTAATTCTGTATCCTTAAACCATCCTGCAAATTTATAACCTGGACGCGTACCAGGATTTTTCCAAGTCAGTCCGGACATATATGGGACAGTTGTGTATGTATTGGGTTGACCCTTTATATTGGGGTATCACATAATTTTATTCCACACCTCAGAAGTATTAGTCATTAAATGACTACGTGTCAAATCTGCAAGCGATATATCAAAATACTTAGTATTCATACTTCCTTTAGTATACTTACCCGCATCATATTTATTTCCTGAACCCCATGTTGTATCCATTATAACCCATCTTTTTTCACTACTTAGCCAAGCTTGTGACCAAGCATGTCCAACTTTGCTATCTGATTTTACAACTCCACTAATACCTTTAGCTGGAATGCCTGCAGCACGCAGCAAAGCAACAGTAAGACTGGTATAGCCTGCACACACTCCACGTTTACGATCCATTACAACGAATGCAGATTGAGGAGACGCTACATCCTGAACATTGTTAAGCTCATTTCTGTAGGCAGGATAATCATAATAAATATTTGTAGCCACCCAATTGTATATTGCTTTCATTTTTGAATAATCATCCTTGGACGAAGCAGTGATTTCTTTTGCCAACTTTATAATATCTTTATCATTACTGCCACTTTTATTCTTCTCAATTGCGTCATTATCGGTTCTTTGAGCATTCCAAAGCTCTTTGTTTCTAGCATAAGCCTTGTCATAATCCTTTAGTATAGAATGCTGCGTACCGATGTTGACAATACGGTCAGGGCCATATACATTAGCGGAAACCGGTTGTGGTGCAAATATAACAGAACTTACTAAAATCGAAATGCTTAAAGCCATTGCCATAACTTTTGTTACTATCTTTTTCATAGTAATATCCTTCCTCCACTTCATCAGTGGCACAAATTTGTGGCTAAAAAACATAAACTTGTTTGTATAACTTTAAAATTTAACAATTTACTAGATATAGCCAGTTATTTATAGATACAAATAGTTTATCACATAAAAAGTAGAGATCGCCTTAATAAGTCTGAAATGCTAATTTAATGGCATGAATTGCAATAACCTTCATCAAACGTAATCTAACAAAAAAATATAAACGAACAATTAAAGCCTTCTTCATAAGCACACTCCACCAAAAGATATAAATGATTGTAATCTTGCTTAATTTCCGTATTGCTCATACACATAGGGCAGAATTACCCATGTAACATCATCGGAAGCAATGGTATTTGTATGGATTTCAGGTTTAAGCCCTTGATATAAATGATGTGCCTTATCACAAGGGTTCTTGCTACAATTCTGGCATTTATCAACGTCATTCTCTGCCGCGCATTTCAATGAATCGCAGCTAAAGCCTTTATCTAGTCCCCCTGCATGACATCCATCACAAAACTGCATATCATCACCCCAATATCCCCCATCACCTACACCCCCAGCGTATACACGTATCAACCGCTCTTTCAACTCCGCCCTGAACTGCTCGTTGATTGTTCCACCGTTATAATGCACACACAAATCACAACGGTGTCCACAGCTTGAATAGATCGCCTGCTCTTTTGGAAACGGCTTTCGGTTTGGTTTTTTCTTGATCAAAACAAGCTGCTTAATGGCTTCGAGCGCACGTAAATCGGCAACGGGAATAAACATCCACTTGCCGTCATGATATGTTTTGCTGTTATCGTAAATTCCCTGTATCTCTTGCGGAAATTCATTGCGCTGAGCCTCAAATAATTCACGTTCTGCCTTTCCGAAAATAACAAGAAAATCATAGCGGTCCTCACGTATGTAGATAGTCAGTATTGTTTTTTTGCCTTTGCGGAACTTCAATTCATCTTTGCCGTTTCCCACTTCGTCTAAAACATACTTTCCTCGCATAAAGCACATAGTTTCCTCACTGACTTTTTGCAGTTCTGTTTTTTTGTTCATCTGCATCCTCCTATCAGCCCATTAAGGGCGTTCTTCACCAATCGAGTTTAAAGGGGTCGGTGTCGTATGTATTACTCCTTTTGGCAGGCAGGGCATATAAAAGTAGATGTGCTTCCTGTTTTTATCGAAATTATCGTCTCGCCACAAACCGGGCAGGGCTGATTTTCTTTGTAACCTACAAGGAAATAATCCATTGTGAAGCCGCCTTTTTGACCAAAGAAGTCACTTTCGTATGAAAATGCGCCTTCTTCTACTTTTCATTCTTTATTCGTATAGGAATAAATATATCTTGTTGGTATCTATTCAAGTTATTTGCTATATCCCACGGTAGAATTTCCTCAATCATTTCGTAGCACTGCACTTCTCCTTCCGCATTAGTGCCAAGTTCAAAATGGTCACTCCTATTTACCCAGTCTTTCAATAGAATAGTAGTATCATCCATATCTTCCATGAAGGAGCTGGCTATGGCGAATAACCCACCTGTAAATTTTTCATCTCTATATTCTGTTGTATTTTCATAATCCATTGGAATTTTGATAAGCATAATCCATTCACC
>JAEZFR010000229.1 GCA_023417285.1 Bacillota bacterium | reverse complement strand
TAACCAAGCTCATTGAGCATGAAAAGGTTTCTCTTAGAAGTAAGATGAGAGAAGTAATAAAGCAACTAATTAGTAAGGTTTCTTTTAAGTTTTCTGATTTATTCTCATTGAAGAAGAAGTCAAAGACTGAAGTAATAACTGGATTTATGGCCATACTTGAACTGGCTAAAATGAAGAGGGTTACTTTGGAGCAAAGCAAACAGTTTTCAGATATTAACATTGTAAGCTGCCATGAAGACAATAATGATGAATTTGCAGAAAAGCTGGACGAAATAAAGGAATTTTAATTAACTTTAGATTTTAGCTTTTTAGCAACAACTTTTTTAGGAAGCAACTACTTTTTTAACAATTATGTTTTTATCAATAATTTATTGAGGGATAACAATGGAAATTACAACAATAGAGTCAATTATTGAAAGCCTGCTATTTTCTTCAGGTGACCCAATAGCATTGGACAAGATTTGCGAAATACTGGAATTGGACAGAAAAACAGCTAGAAATATACTCAAAAATATGATGGATAGCTATAGCACTGAAAACAGAGGCTTTATTATTAGGCAGCTTGATGACAAGTACCAGCTGTGTTCAAATCCCGAGTACTTTGAATATGTATCAAAGCTGTACCAGATCAGGCAAAAGCAATCGCTCTCCCAAGCGGCATATGAGGTATTGGCGATAGTAGCCTATAATCAGCCTGTTACAAGAGCGAAAATTGAACAAATCAGAGGCGTTAACTCTGATAGCGCAGTAACCCGACTGCTTGAAAGAAATTTGATAAAGGAAGCAGGCAAACTGGATGTGCCTGGCAAACCCAGACTTTATGAAACAACCGAGGAGTTCTTAAAATGCTTTGGTTTCAAGTCGGTAAGCGAGCTTCCTTTACTAGAGATTGAGGATTTAAGCGAGTTGAATGCTGAGTTTGCAGGACAAAGCGAATTGAGCGAACCTCAACAAAGTAATGAAATCTCCAAAGAGAATTAGTAGTAGACTTAAGTATCAGTTATTAACAATATTAGTAGCTAGTACAATATTATTCGCTAAAGACATACCTGATGAAAAAACAGTCTCAAAATCAAATTATATGTCAACAATAACCATGGGAGTATTGATAATATGAAGCCTATGGTTATTTTTATTTTGCTGGTTTTTGTGTTATTTGTTTTTATGCTGTTTATATTAAGACTTACGGTAGGCGTTTCCTATACGTTGTCTAATAATACTCAAAAGTTGGTTTTGACCTTTTATTTCTTTAGGCAAAGGCTTGTAAAAAGCTTGCAACTCTATCCAAAGAGAGCTGTAACAGAGAAGGACAAAAAGAAGAATGCCAGATCTAATTACATTAAAAGGAAGCTAGCAAAAGCAGAAGCAAAATTAAAGGAGCAGTCAAAAAGCCTTAAGCCTAATGCAATTATAAAATTATTAAACGATTTGAAACAAATATATTTTAAAAAAATCAGGTCTATTCTGCGAAAAGCAATTGTCATTATAGATTTTAGACTTAAACTCGAAGAAGGTACCGGTGATGCGTGCCAGACTGCACTTTTATACGGTTTTCTTTGGAATATTGTAGGAGTGATTACCAGTACTCTTTTTAATGAATTTAAAACTGAAAATAAGAAGATTGACATAACGACAAATTTCAATGAGAGGACTATCAAGGCTGACTTTAACTGCATACTCAGCGTAAAAATTGGCAATATTATTTTGGTAGGAATTATATTTCTGAAATGGTTAATTAAAAATATAAAAGGCGGTGATAAGTTTGTCAAATCATCCAATAGAAGGACTTATGACAACTGCAATGCAAAGCATCAAGGAAATGGTTGATGTAAATACAATTGTAGGAGACGCGGTACAGTCACCAGATGGGACGGTAATAATCCCCATTTCAAAGGTAAGCTTTGGTTTTGCAGCCGGTGGTGGAGAATACTCAGAGCCTATTAAGGGATTAGAAAATTGCACTAAATTTCCATTCGCAGGTGGTAGTGGTGCTGGAGTATCTATCAATCCCGTTGCATTCATGGTGGTAGGTCAAAATCAAGTAAAGCTTCTGCCCGTAAATATGTGTCAATCATCCTTAGATAAAGTAATTGACCTGGTACCTGGGCTTATTGAGAAAGCAAATGAAATGCTAAAATCCAAAATGGATAAATCAAAGAACTCAACTTCTGATATAGATGATTATCGTGAAGAAGAATAAATTGTGTAGAGCCTTGGCAGGAGATACGAGACATACATCCTGCCAGGGAAGTTTATTAGAAAACCATACCGTCAAAATACAACTTGACTGTACATAATTACAATATTAAAATTACCTTAAATATAGTTCCGAAAGGATTAACCATGAGATTGCAAAAATACCTTTCTCAGTCTGGCGTAGCTTCTAGAAGAGCCTCTGAGGAAATGATAAAACAAGGACGGGTTTTTGTAAATGGCAAAGCCATTACTGAGATGGGCTACATTGTTCTTGAAAATGATACTGTAGCAGTTGATGGTAGTATAGTTTCTAAAAGTGAGCAAAAGGTTTACATTATGCTTAACAAGCCTGTAGGATATGTTTCTACTGCAAAAGATCAGTTCGGTAGACCTACTGTTATTGATTTAGTGAAGGGCATAAAGCAAAGATTGTACCCTGTTGGCAGACTTGACTATGATACTTCAGGCTTAATAATACTCACTAATGATGGCGATTTTACATATAGTTTAACTCATCCGAAGCATGAAATAGACAAGATTTATGAAGCTACTGTCAGTGGTCACCCTTCAGAAGAGGATATAAAAAGATTTGAAAATGGATTGGTAATTGAAGATTATATGACATCCAAGGCTCAATTCAAGGTAAAAAATAAGCTGGATAACAAAACTATTGTTGAGATTACTATTCATGAGGGCAAGAATAGACAGGTAAGAAAAATGTGTGAGGCCATAGGACATAAGGTTATGAGCCTTAAAAGAATTGCTATTGGAAAGGTAAGGCTGGGAGATTTAGAAGAGGGTAAATGGAGAGAGCTAACGGTAGAGGAGCTTAAACTACTGGGTTAAGCTTATCTAGCATTATAAATCTATTTAATAGCAATAATTATTAATAGCAATAATTATTAATAGCAATAATTAATTGAATTAACAAACAAATTAAAAAGTACTGCTTTGAGATTTACTTTTTAACCAATTTAATTGTATTGAAAGTAACCTATTATATTTGATACAGGAGAAAACAAATGTGTATTATAAAAAATTCATTAAATCAGGCTCATAGTATAGTTGAAAGTATTGTTAGGCCTGGAGATGTTGTTATTGATGCTACTGCGGGCAACGGGAACGATACACTTTTTCTCGCAAAGCTTGTGGGTCAAATGGGAAAGGTTTATTCATTTGATATTCAAGAAAAGGCAATCAATGCTACTAGAAAAAGACTTGAAGAAAACAATATGCAAGATAACGTTGAGCTAGTACTTTCCGGCCATGAAAATATATCAAAGTATGTTAACTCAAGTGTAAAAGTTGTAATGTTTAACCTTGGATATCTTCCAGGTGGTGATCATAATATAGGAACTCGGGGAGATACAACAATTGAGGCTATCAAAGCAGCTCTTGATCTGCTAGTAGTACATGGTATATTGTGCATGGTAGTATACTATGGAGGCGATAGCGGATTTGATGAAAAGAATGAGGTTTTGAATTATATTGAGTCCATTGATTGCAAGAGATTTACTGTTATGAAGACAGAGTTTGTGAATCAGATAAACTGTCCTCCGATACTTGTTTGCATTGAAAAGCTGGCATAAGGTTGATTAATTATAAAGCATCTACACAATAGTTTCTCTATTAAGTAGATGCTTTTTATTTCCTTTAAATTCAAAAAGTATTATTTCTTTTTTTGAATATAATTAATTCTTCTGAAAATAATAAAGATGAAAAAACAAAGGAGGAATTAATATGCCATTAGTTGGAAAATCACTTGAAGACTTCAAAGTACAATCATATCACAATGGGGAATTTAAAGAGGTTACGTTGGAAAGTATAAAAGGGCATTGGTCAGTTTTTGTATTTTATCCTGCTGACTTTACATTTATCTGCCCTACAGAACTCGGTGACCTTGCAGATAATTATGAAGAATTTAAAAAAATAGATTGCGAGGTATATTCTGTTTCTACTGATACACATTTTGTTCATAAGGCGTGGGCAGATACCTCTGATACTATCGCAAAAATTAAGTACCCTATGCTTGCAGACCCTACTGCAAAGCTTGCCAGAATGTTTGATGTACTAATAGAGGAAGAAGGGCTAGCTCTTCGTGGTACGTTTATTGTAAACCCCGAAGGAGTTATCAAAGCAATGGAAGTCAATGACAATAGCATTGGACGAGATGCTACAGAATTGTTAAGAAAAGTTCAAGCTGCACAGTTTGTTGCTAAGCATGGTGATCAGGTTTGTCCTGCTAAGTGGAAACCAGGAGCAGAAACACTTACACCAAGCCTTGATTTGATAGGTAAACTATAATTTGTTTACAAATATTTTTGCTGTAAAACAGTGTTGTATTGCTGTTTTGCAGTTTTTTTTTAGAATATAGGAATTTATAAGTTTTAGAGTGTTACAGAATCACTGAACGGATTTGCGAAGTAAATTTTCTTAGAAAGGAGCTTTATATATGGGTAATCAAAAATATGACCTTATTATACTAGGCAGTGGTTGTGCTGGCCTTACAGCAGGTATTTATGCAGGACGAGCTAGGCTTCATACATTGATTTTGGAATCAGGTAATTTTGGCGGGCAAGCAGCCACAACCCATGAAATTGGAAATTATCCAGGAGTACCTGACATCGAGGGTTCTAAACTTATGCAGAAAATGCTTGACCAAGCAAAGTCCTTTGGTACTCAATTTATACAAGCTAAAGTTCAAAGTGTAGATTTATCTGGTGAAATTAAGAAAATTATAACTGATAACGGTACATTTGAAGCATATGCAGTAATAATCGCAACTGGCGCAACTCCAAGAAAACTAGGCTTTGATGGGGAAGAGAATTTTCGTGGGCGGGGAGTTGGCTATTGTGCAACGTGCGACGGTTTCTTTTTCCAAGACAAAGATATTTTTGTAATTGGCGGAGGAAATAGCGCGGCTGAGGAAGCACTATTTTTAACCAAGTTTGGTAAAAAGGTTACTATACTTGTAAGAAAAGATGCATTCCGATGCGAAAAAGCAATTGAAAACAAAGTTATGTCCCACCCAAAGATTGAGGTAAGATTTAATACCGAATTAATTCGTGCATTTGGTGACAATTCGCTTAAGGGTGCAGAACTAAAAAATAACAAAACAGGTGAAGTAACAACCTATAACGTTTCAGAAGAAGATGGAATATTTGGTATATTTATCTTTGTTGGTTATGAGCCTGCTTCAAAACTATTTAGTGGTCAAATTGATTTAAACGAAGCAGGGTATATTATTACAAATGAAAAGTTACAGTGCAGTATACCAGGTGTTTATGCTGCAGGGGATATTCGCCCTAAAGAAATACGCCAGTTAGTTACAGCCACATCAGACGGTGCTATTGCTGCTGTTGAGGCAGAAAAATACATCTTGGATTACAAGGATAAAAATGGCATAAAGGATACTCCTCCTCCAGTTGAACAGCAAAACGAACCTACTGAAAAAGCTACTGGCAGTTTAATATCTGATGATCTGCTTTCTCAAGTACAGCAGGTTTTTTCGAAATTACAACATGAATGTGTTTTAGTTATGATGAAAGATGAACACCCAAAATCAAATGAGTTGGAAAATTTTCTCTCTGAACTTTGCAAATGTAGCGATTACGTAAAGTTAAAGGTATATCAGAAAGATGAGTGTCCCGTATCCTTTGAACGTCACCCTGCGTTTGCTATATGTGGAAAAGATGAAAAAGATAGTGGAGTAAAATTCAGCGGTATTCCTGCGGGACATGAATTCAATTCATTAATTTTAGGAATTTACAATTTTGCAGGACCGGGACAGGCATTAGATGACACAATTAAACAGCGTATTTCTCAAATTAATAAGCCTATAAAATTACAAATATGCATATCATTATCGTGTCATTTTTGTCCTGACGTTGTTATATCAGCCCAACGAATTGCAATACTAAACACAAATGTAAGTGCTGAAATGATTGACATTGCCTTGTTCCCTGAATTTAGAAGTAAGTATAACATTATGAGTGTGCCGGCTTTAATTATTAATGAAAAAGATATTTTGTTTGGTGCTCAAACCATGGAACAAATTTTAACTGCTATTGAAAAGGTATAAAATTATGAATCATAAATATTTAGTACGTGCTTGGATGGTTCTAATTGGAGTAATACTAATTAGAGGTTTTGCGGGTGGAGGGATTAACCTTACATCGGGTCAATTCCTCGCTCCAGTTTCGAAAGATATAGGTGTTGGAATTGGCAGCTTGTCAATTTATTTTAGTATTACCTCTATCGCCCTTGTGGTGTGGCTTCCAACAGCAGGAAAGCTAGTAAATAAATACGATGTTCGTATATTGGCAATTATTGCTGCAGTATTTCAAGCTCTGACCTTTGCTGCCTTTGCGTTCTTAAACAATGTAATGGGTTGGTATATTCTGTCCATTCCACAGGCAATGGGAGCAGCAATACTTGTAAATCTTTTGGGGCCTATTCTTATAAATCGTTGGTTTCCAAAAAACACAGGATTTTTCATAGGTATCCAAATGGCATTTGTAAGCTTATTTGGCGCCGTAATACAGCCATGGACTTCGGATTTAATAGCAACAAGAGGTTGGAGG
>JAEZFR010000228.1 GCA_023417285.1 Bacillota bacterium | reverse complement strand
GTTCTCGAGTAATGAGGCAAAATCGGGAATATACGATACATATAATATTCCAATTAATATTTTTAAAACCGACCCTCTTGAATTTCCTCCTCACTGGCATGAAAGTATGGAAATCATCTATGTTACCGGAGAAAAGTTACAACTTGGCTATAATAACTCAGTATATACGCTCAATCCAAGAGATATATTCGTTGTCTGGCCGGGCGAGATTCACTACTTTCTTATGCAGCATGATAGGTGTGAGAGGTTGATAATACAACTTGAGTTTTCAATCTTTAGAGAATTATCTACATTGGTATCAGCAAAAAAAATCACAAATGGATATATTCCTGTCACACATGATATGCATTCTTTTTTTGAAAACCAGATTCTGAAGCTGTCTGATGAATCAATGCAACAACAAACGGGATATGAGTTTTTTGTAGGGGCCGGCTTGTACAACCTAATAGGCGGGTTACTTCGGTATCTACCTACTGAAACTCTATGCGCACTAGAACAGAATAAGCATTTAAAGCGATTAGAAATACTAGAGTCGGTGTTTAAATATATCGATAAAAACTATCAGGAGCAAATAAGCCTTCAAGAAGTAGCTAAGGTGGCTAACTTCAGCATGTATCACTTTACAAGATTTTTCAAGGAAGCCACAGGACTTACTTTTTGGCAATATTTGAACAATTACAAGATATCAAAGTCCGTAAATCTTCTGCTTACTTCTACAAATTCAATCTCTGAAATAGCCTTTAATTGTGGATTTAACAGTATAAAAACATTCAACCGGGTATTTAAGCAAGCGAAGGGTGTTTCCCCATCACAATTTAAAAGAGCAACATTTGAGTAGTTTCAAGCAAGTAGTGACGAGTCATATATCTCTATAATATATATAATGTACTCATAAGATTGCCCCACTTCATAGGTAAATTCTTAATAACAACCATTGTATTATAAGCATGAACTCATAACATGGGTTCGTTTCTTAGAGAGGTGTATTATGGCATATAAAAATTTTGATGTTGCGATGTTTTTTACCTGTTTTGATTTAAATCTATGCAAGAATGATATTGATAAGTTTGAAGAAGCCATGAACTTTTTTGAAAAACATATTTCAATAGACAAGGTATACCTCGAGACATACAGAGCAGGCATGTACTTTAGTATTGAGGATATGACCTTCTTTAAAAACTATTTTATGCAAAAGGGGATAAAGGTTTCAGGAGCAATTACAACCGTTGCAAAGGGAGAAAATGCTTGGGACTTCCGTTCATTTTGCTATAGTAGTGTAAGTCAACGAAACGAATTAATTAATGTAGTAAGAAATACAGCTCAATTATTTGACGAGGTAATACTTGATGACTTCTTTTTCACTAATTGTAAATGCGATTTGTGTATCAGCAATAAGTCCACTTCAGGTTGGTCAAACTTCAGGACAAACCAACTTGGAGATTTCTCAAAACTACTTGTAGCTGAAGCAAAATCAGTAAATCCAACAGTAAAAATGATAATTAAATACCCAAACTGGTATGATTACCATCAATCTACAGGCTACAGTATAAAAAGACAGATAAATATTTTTGATAGCGTTTATACCGGTACTGAGACACGAGATCCAAAGACTACTCAGCAAAATCTACAGAGGTATATTGGTTATTTTATAATGAGATATATTGATAGTATTGCTGGTGATAATAACCTTGGAGGTTGGTTTGATTCCTTTGATTGTAAGTATAATCTCAACTCATTTGTAGAACAGATAAACCTAACTGCTTTTGCAAAGGCAAAGGAGATAACCCTGTTCTGTGCAGGCAGTCTGGCCAATGATAGCAGAATATTTGTACCTTTAGCAGGCTTTGTATTCAGTGAACTGGACAAAGTGCTTCCATTATTGGGTAAACCTCTCGGAATTGACTGCTATAAGCCTTTTGATTCTAGTGGTGAAGACTATATTCATGGGTATCTTGGTATGCTTGGCCTGCCCCTTCAGCCCTGCGCCGAATATCCTGTTGATAGTGAACTAATATTGCTTACAAAGAGTGCAGCCTATGACAAAGTACTTATACCCAAAATAAAGACTAGTCTCTCGAAGGGAGCCTCTGTATACATTACCTCCGGACTATTGGAAGCCTTAGGGGAAAGCATCAATACCATTGCAGAAATAAAGTATTCTTGCAGAAAGTTTAGCAGCAACTATTTTGCCACCGAAATGAAAGACTGTGCCTTTTTGGATTATCAATATGGTGCAACAAGCATATTGCTTCCTCAGATAGAATTCAGCACCAATGATAGCTGGCAGATTGCAGTAGCAATTGGAGAAAATTCAAGCTGCCCTGTACTTCTCCAGAGCAAGTATAGTTCGGGAAAATTATTTGTACTTACCATACCTGACAAATTTGAAGATCTATATAACTATCCTATGAACGTGCTTAATATATTGCGTAGGAATATTTGCTCAAAACTGCCCGTACATATTGAGGGGGCTTCAAACATCGGTTTATTTATGTATGATAATAACACCTTCATACTTGAATCCTTTTTACGCGCAAACACTACTGTTACAGTGGCAATTCACAGGGAAAATATACATCTCAAGGATTTAACTATCAATAAGACCTATTCAGGCTTTACCAAAAACGGCACTACCTATATTGATATTCCCCTGGCACCTTCCTCGTTTACGTGCCTTTGCATACTATAAAACGTCCACCAAAAAACCCTGCCTTTTTTAGTGAGGCAGGGTTTTTTGCTTTGCTAAGAAACTGATGTATACATGGCCATACCCATGGAAATGATAAATATGGGAATCTAATCCATAGGAGTGTTAACATGATTATACAATGTGTAAAAACAGATTTCATTAAACAGAATGATAATATTGCCATAACGCGAAATGATATATTAATCGGCTATGGTACAGTAATAGCTGTACTTGACGAGCATGTTCTACTAAATATAGATGACAGTGCAAGCAGATCTATGTCCGATATATTTAGTCAGAATATAGACTGTAGCTTTACTTTTATAAACCAGCAATTTTCCCCTGAGAATGCTCAAAGGAAAGAGGATCGCTAACTCTTTTTTAGCAATCCTCTTTCTACTGTATCTGTTATCTGATAAATATGATTATTGTAAGTAGCAATAATTCTAGTCTCTCTTATTCCCTACTCCCTGGCTTTCAGACTATCTACCATACTTATAGCCGCAGTCTTTTTCCTGCTCAGTATTTTAGACGCCATAAATGTTAACCAAATAAGTACAAATCCAATCGATATGCTTATGGGCTTTAACACAACATATATATAGAAGCTCATCGTTTCGGTAATAGCATTCATCATTAACTGAGATACTCCCATTACTAATGGTATTGATAATACAAAGCCTATCAGTACTAGCACATCCGTTGAGTTAATTATTAAGGAGTCAATATCCTTTTTATAGTACCCCAAAACCTTGAACAACGATATATTACTCCTGTTTTCCTCTATCAGCATGGATATTACTACATACAAAATCAATAAGCCAATTATTGCTGCAAGTATTCCCAATATATATAATAATCCACGTACCGGTGACAGCATTGAATCTATACCATCTGCAAATTCACCACTTTTGATTACACTTAAAATATTATCCTGATTTAGTTCCTTTACTTCCTTCATACTGAATACACCTGAGTACAATGTTGTATCCATTCCCAGCATGCTCTTGTAGCTTTCTATCGGCATATAAATATACTGTCCCACATTTATATCACAACATTCATCTACCTTTAAAGTATACTCCTTAAGGGTTAACTTATTTCGAATCTTGATGCTATCCCCTAATTGTATATTAAGCTTATTCATAAGAGGTTTTGATATTATTACACTATCCATAGAAAGCTTATTGCCTTGCTCATCATGAATACTTAGCATTTGGGTATCAGGATTAACTCCCCAAATACTAAAACCTTCTCCACGGCTTTCTTCATCTGCCAGCTCATATAGCCCCCTCATAAAACCTTCACTACCTTCAGGTAAGTCCTTAACAGGCATTTTTAAGGAGTATGCATATTGGTAGTTAAATGATTCCATAGGGTCCTTAACAGCTTGATCTATACTATCCATAATTACAAAACCGAAAAGCATAAGCATTGAAGAAAATGCAACTCCTACAATAACCAACAGTGTTCTTGGAATATTCCTCAGTATCTCCTTTATCTTGAATCTTTTACTAAAACTGAGTCTAGTGGACTTAATAAATCTCTCAAAATAACCTATCCTTACCTTTTGAGCGCCACCCCTCATAAGCACTAATGGGGACAGTTTAAGTGCCTTATTGACAACATAGTAGGATGTAAGCAGTAAACTTACCACAGGTAATAATACTGCAACTACTATTGTTTCCGTTTCGATGTGGTGATCTATATTGGGAACGGCGTATTGTACCTGTAGAAAAACGTCCAGGTAAGGTAGCAAAATGGCACCCGTAATTATTCCTATCAATATACCTAAAGTACAAAGAATAATGGGATAACTCATATAATGTACTAACAACTCTCTACGCCTAAACCCCAATGCGTAAAGAGTTCCTGCTTGGGCAAGGTCCTTTTTCAGCAATCTACCTAACACTACTGAAACAAAACAGCAAGCTACTATCACTGCAAAAATCGGGGCAACGTAACCTATCATTTTAAACGAATTAATGTCACTATCTATGGTAGTAATTCTCGAATTATCTTCTTTGTCTATCCAACTTACTATTTTAAGCTGTTCACTATTATTTTTCCTGAAATTCAAAGAGGTTTGATCTAATAGTTTTATGCTGTAGTAGCTTTCCATAGGTTTATTAAAGTTTTTAAAAGTTGAATTTGAAGCGATAGCAGTAGTATAGGTATCTGTATTGGGTATCAAATC
>JAEZFR010000195.1 GCA_023417285.1 Bacillota bacterium | reverse complement strand
ACTTTCATATTATCATTATCCTTTCACAATAGCTTTTATAACTATCTCCCATGAGGGATCAAATTTATCTTTACAAGCATTTGAAAAATGTTGTTGATAGGGAAAATCTTGTATAGAGTGAATCATTGCGTTTGCAACACTATTGCTATCAAAGCAATCAAAAAAGATAGCATTTTTATAATCTGATACAACCTCTCTAGCATAATCAAGATCACTTGCAAGAATAATTGAACCACATAATTTAGCTTCCAGCAAAGGTAAACCAAATGTCTCAATATATGAAGGAAAAATTAGAGTACTAGAGGAATATAAATCAACAAGCTGTGTTTTTTCTAATTTCCCTATAAACTGTACGTTTAAGTCATAAGTATCACAATAACTTTTAAGCATTTTTGTGAGTTTATTCTCATCACTCTTAATTGTAAATATTATCTGGAAGTCTATGTTTTTTCCTTTAAGTATTTTACACGCATGCAATATTATCATGTGATTTTTATATTGTGTTGCAGCCGCTGGATAAAAAAACACTCTTCTGTTTTTATTTGTATCTGAATACGTCCTACATACTTGGAGATTAATTGATGGTGAACACACAATGAATTTGTCTTTACTTATTTCAGCAAACTTAGAGCACGAACATCTCATCCAGTTTGTTTGTACAATAACTTTATATGCCTTTTTCATCGAGTTAATTATAAGTTTTCCAATGATATTCTGATACACCCAAAATAATGGGTTTTGGAATAGTTTAAATCTATATTGAGTAAAAGGTAGTGGTTGGTGAACATATATAATTTGTGGCTTATTAACCCTAGGCACACAAATATTCTGCAAAGAAAAAACCTTATCAGCTTTATATTCAGTAACTAGCTTTGGTGCAACAAAATAATCAAAATAAAGTCTATGAAACCAACTCTTTTTAACCCATGGATAATTTTTAACATTAACATGCTCTGATGATTCAAAGCAGGGGGTGCTAATAATAAAAGTCCATTTAACATTAGGAGTAGGATTGTTTTTAACATAGTTGTAAAACTCATTTAGTATTGTGAGCGCTCCCCCATGTTCTGCTGCAACATCAAAAACTAATATATTCATGAATCTTTTACTTCCCCCAAGTTACTTTATTAATTATTTTAGTGTAGCTCTGTATGAGCTTTACTACTTTCGTTGATACATTAGTATCCTTGTAGTCATTAGCTAATACATGTGGCTCATTGTTCTTGTGCATAGAAACGGCTAGGTCAATAGCCTGTGAGATATCTCCTTCTGTAATACCACCGATTACTACAGTACCTTTATCTAGAACTTCTGGACGCTCTGTTGATGTTCTGATAAGAACTGCTGGGAACCCTAAGATTGCTTATTCCTCCGATAATGTACCACTATCAGATAGTACGCACATGGAGCTGAGCTGTAACTTATTGTAATCCATAAAGCCAAAAGGTTTAAGCTGACGTATTAAAGGATGAAACACGAATTGTCTATCTTCAATACGCTTCCAGCTTCTTGGGTGTGTTGAATAAATAATTGGCAACTGATATTTTTCAGCAATGCCATTTAGTGCCTCCATCAACGAAAAGAAGTTTTTTTCATTATCTATATTTTCTTCTCTGTGGGCAGATACAAGTATATATTTACCCTGCTCCAATCCAAGTACATCAAGAACGTTACTATTATTGATTGCTTGGTGATTTTTTTCTAGAACTTCAGCCATCGGAGATCCAGTTACAAAAATATGTTCCTTTCTAAAACCCTCTGACAACAGATATCTTCTGCTATGCTCAGTATATGGTAGGTTAATGTCTGAGATATGGTCTACTATTTTCCTGTTAATTTCTTCAGGAACATTTTGGTCGAAACATCTATTCCCAGCTTCCATATGAAAAATAGGAATTTTAAGTCTTTTAGCAGATATGGCACAAAGTGCACTATTTGTATCGCCTAATACTAACAGAGCATCGGGACATTCTTTTTGCATAATGTCATATGACTTTGATATTATGTTTCCCATTGTTTCACCAAGATGATTACCTACCGCATTGAGATAGAAGTCAGGGGAGCGGAGGCCCAGCTCTTCGAAAAAGATTTCGTTTAGTGTATAGTCCCAATTTTGCCCTGTGTGGACAAGGACCTGCTCAAAATACTTATCACATGCCTTTATTACTTCTGAAAGTCTTATAATTTCTGGTCTGGTACCTACTATAGTCATTAGCTTTAATTTATCCACATCAAACCTCCATAAAATAGGTGTCCGGATTAGTTGGGTCAAATTCTTCATTAGCCCACATTACTGTAACCATGTCACTATCACCTGTATTAGTAATACTATGGGTATACCCAGGCGGAATATCTACTACCTCTAATTTATCACCACTTACAGCATATTTAATAATTTCGCTACTGTCAATTTTCCTAAATTTAATAATACCATTACCACTTACCACAAGGAACTTTTCAGTCTTAGAATTATGCCAGTGGTGACCTTTGGTACTACCCGGTTTAGAAATGTTTATTGATACTTGACCTTTATTATCAGTTCTAATAAATTCAGTAAATGCTCCCCTACTATCAGCATTTGTATTGAGAGAATAACTGAAATCATCTTTAGGAAGATAGCTGAGGTATGTTGAATATAGCTTTTTGATAAGCCCATTTGATAAATCAGGGATGCTTAAGTTCTCTCGCGATTGTCTGAAACTTCTTATTGTGTCAGCAAGTTTCCCAAGGGTTATCTTATATGTTAGCGGGATACTGCAAAACTCCTGATTACAAACAGGTAAGTTATTTAGTGTAGTAATAAAATCTTTGACTACATCATCTATATATACTAATTCTATTTGCTTATTTTCATCAGATACCACGATAGGCAAATCAAGAACAGTATTATTGCAAAATGTTGCAACAACACTATTATAATTTGGTCTACACCATTTGCCGAATACATTTGGTAAACGGTATACATAAGTATTTGCGCCTGTAATTTTACCATATCTAAAAATTGCATCTTCACTAGCTTTTTTACTTACTCCATAAGGATTATCTAATGTAGCCTGAATTGATGAAGTAACTAAAATGGGGCAACAATTATTATGTTCTATAAGCAGGTTCAGCAGCTTTTTAGTAAAATCAAAGTTGCCAACCATAAACTCTGAGTTAGATTGAGGTCTGTTTACTCCTGCAAAATGAAAAATAAAGTCACAGCCTTTTACAGATTGGATCAAATAATCCTCTGTACAATTAATGTCATATTCATAGATTTCGTTATAGCCTTCATTTTTTAGCTGAGCAACAAGATTTTTGCCTATAAAACCATTTGCACCAGTCACTAATAACTTCATTTTTTAGTCCTCCAAGCATATAACTCATGTTGAATATATTCCAAAGTAAGAAGCTTATTTTTAACTTCTTCAACAGTTAATATTTTTGTGTTATTAGAGTTAAACTCAGTTATTTTTGGCTGTTCTTTTATGCCCTTTATAAAATATTTATCATAATTTAAGTCGCGTTTATCAGCTGGTACCCTAAAAAAGTTTCCCATATCAATTGCGCTTGAACATTCCTCATTAGTTAAGAGAGTCTCATACATTTTTTCTCCATGGCGTATACCGATTGTCCTTATTTCACAATTAGACTCAAATAATTCCTTTACTGCTTGCACAAGAACTCCTATAGTACAGGCAGGAGCCTTTTGAACCATTATGTCTCCGCTTTCTGCATTATGGAATGCAAATATGACAAGTTCTACAGCTTCTTCAAGACTCATAATAAATCGCGTCATATCCGCATTTGTAATTGTAAGGGGCTGTCCTGCCTTAATTTGCTCAATAAATAGTGGTATAACACTTCCTCTTGAACACATAACATTACCATATCTTGTGCCACATATCAGTGTTTTATCAGGATCAACTGTCCTCGATTTAGCTACAAATACCTTCTCCATCATAGCCTTCGATGTTCCCATAGCATTAACAGGATATGCAGCTTTGTCGGTTGAGAGGCAGATTACTTTTTTTACATTTGAGTCAATAGCTGCAGTTAAGACATTTTCTGTACCAATTACATTTGTTTTCACTGCTTCTAATGGAAAGAACTCGCATGATGGTACTTGTTTAAGTGCAGCAGCATGAAAGATATAGTCAACGCCGTGCATAGCATTTTTAATGCTAGATAAGTCCCTAACATCCCCTATGTAAAACTTAATTTTATCATTATGAAAAGCTTTCCTCATATCATCTTGCTTCTTCTCATCTCTTGAAAATATGCGAACTTCTTTTATATCGGTATGTAGAAATCTATTTAACACTGCATTGCCGAAAGAGCCGGTTCCTCCCGTAATTAACAATGTCTTATTCTCAAACATAGCCTAACCCTCCCATTCATAAGAAATGCTGTAAAATAATATCTACAGAAGTAGCACATGTATAATTCTCGTCAAGAAATCTTCTTGAATTTATTCTCATAGCACTCAATTGTTCATTATTAAGTACTTTTCTAAGCAAAGAATTAAACCCATTTATATCCCCACTCTGGCACCAAAACCCAAATTTACCTTGTTCGATAATAGGTCCGATATCAGTATTTACATCAGTAGCCGCAATAACCGGCAATGAATACTCCATATAGGACAAAAGTCTGGAGGGGAAGTTTGGTATAGTAAAGCGCTTGTCCAAAAAAATAAGTCCGACATCACTGGCTTGTACAAGTTCCTCATAACCATTTTTTGGAAGCATTTCAATCAGCTTAACATTTTCTATACCATTTTGCTCAATTGATCTCTCTAATAG
>JAEZFR010000185.1 GCA_023417285.1 Bacillota bacterium | reverse complement strand
TTGCAGCTCAATGCGATAATAAGTTTATAGATTGACTTATAACCCGTTGAGAGACTGCGGTATTTTTTATTGCAATCCAGCTTAAACTTATCGCTTAACTCATATGCGTATCCTTCATCTAGACCTGGATAAAACTCCTTTGACCATGTGATTGCTTGTTTTAGTGTCATTGTCTCAGGATATAAATTTGCCTCTGACATAAAGTAAATCTTAGAGAGTGCATTATCGTTTTCCTTGACTGGTTCTCCGTCCACTAATATTTCTCCTGAAGTTGAAAACAGCCTGTTTGTCAGTAGATTCAAAAGAGTGGTCTTGCCCGCACCATTTCTTCCCAAGAGTCCGTAAACCTTGCCACCCTCTAGGTTTAAAGTAACGTCATTAACAGCAGTATTTGCTCCAAAACATTTTGTTACGTTCATAAATTGTATCTGTTTCATTGATCAAACCTTCTTTCTAACATTGATAATATTTCTTGCTTTGACAGGCAAAGCTTTTTTGCCTCTGAAACCAATGTGTCAATATATCCTTCTAGAAAAGAAATCTTTCTTTTCTCAAGAATCTTTTCCTTTGCCCCTGTACAAACAAACATTCCAAGTCCCCTCCTTTTATAAACAACTCCTTCATCCACCAACATATTTATCCCTTTTAACGCGGTAGCAGGGTTAATCTTATAATTAACTGAAATGTCGGTTGTTGAGGGTATCTGAGTCTCCTCATTGTAAACTTCCGACAAAATCTGATCCTCAAGCCACTCTGCCAACTGAATGTATATCGGCCTGTCTTGATTAAAATTCATATCATCACTTCCTTTTAACTAATTTATTTGACTTAGGTATCTCTATATGCCTTGTAGTTATTTTTCAATCACTTTTGCATTTCATGCTAACTACTACCCTTTAATTTTTTTGATTTATGTTTTGGTTAACAATTCAGCACTAACTTCATTGGTTAATTACTCATGTAACTAACTATATAACCAATAAACCATTTTGTCAATATTTTCTTAAAAAATATTTAAATATTTATTTTTATTGGGTATATTATAAGTAGATGCCCTTTAGTTAGAGACAAAATACTTTTAGGTGCTTAATATAACTATAAACCTACTTTACATCAAGAGGTAAGACTATGCCGAATCTAATAACTCATTATCTTTGTGGAATTGACGTACAAAAATCAATAAAAAATAAAGAGCTTAGCGCTTTTATCAGCGAAAACCAGAATATATATAACCTTGGCACTCAAGGCCCTGATGTTCTGTTTTATTATAGAATCTTTCCATGGACCCCAAAGCCACTGATATCAAATGTAGGGCAAGAAATGCATGCTAGAAAGGTCGGACAGGTGTTTAAAAGTATCTTTGACTACTTAATACAACAACCCGAAAATATAAAAAATATGTTGTGTGCTTATTTTATGGGCTTTGTATGTCACAATTGTCTTGATAGCATAACTCATCCCTATATATTTTACAAATCAGGCTTCCTAAAAAAAGGCGAACAAAAAACCTTTCGCTATGCATATTATCACCATAGATTTGAAACAAACCTGGACGTGATATTGCTAAAGGAAAAGCTTGGCATTACCCCTCAACAGCTTAAACCGGGGCGCAAGATTGATGTAGCAGCACCTGTAGCAAGCAATATTGGTAAGCTTTATGAGTTTGTATTGAAAAAAGTATATGACTATAATATCCCCGGGAAGCAGTTAGCATCGTCTATTAAAGATATGATTATGGCTCAGAAGGTTTTACATGACCCTACAGGAGTATTGAAGAAGGTTATAACCCCTATCGAGAAGCTTATACTCAAGTACCCTGTAATAGCAGCTACTATCTTTCCAAAGTCGGTAAATGATGAGATTGATTATATGAATGACCATCACAACGTGTGGTATAAACCTTTTGACATTCGTAAACCACATACTGAGAGTTTCAAGGATTTATATAATCAGGCAGTCACAAAAACTACAGAACTGCTCGATGTATTATACCATGCATTGTACAAGGACAGCAGTGTTATTTCTAATGCACTTGCGCTTATTGGTAATAACTCTTATACCTCAGGAATGGATAGCGACAAGGAATATGAGTTTAAATACCATGATATAGTTTTCAGTGATATTATTTAGATAATAAAATCTATGCCCCAGATAAATCTCCTGGATAGCTTATTGTAATTGCCATTTTTGAGCTTTTTGCATGTGCTATATTATTATAAGATAATTATATATTAATCTATTGGTATTTCAATTAATTTGTCTGTTATGTCTGTATACCTAATAGCTTTGACTGTTATTTTTAGGTTTTCTCCTACTCCCGTGAATCAGTTTCCATTTCCATCTCCTTTCACATATAAGAGAGTTTATTGGGGCTAAAAAGTTCACTTAACTGATAATTTTTTTATTAAGGGAGGGGCATAAAAAAGCCCCTTGTAAGCAACCGATATTACTAATCAGGATATACAAGGGGCATTTTCACTTGATATTTATTTTTTATTAGAATATGAACATCCAACATCTATTTTTGTTTTACTTTGAACTTGATACTCACTGCATTATATAGATAGAATGTTACTCAATTCTACCATGTCCTGATCGATATCCTTCTTCATAGCAAGTGCCTCATCGATATCAATTGCAACAATTTTAGAGTCTTGAACTGAAATGATTTTGTTGTATTGGCCTTCTTTGAGAAGCTGTATTGTCTTTGCACCCATACGGCTTGCCATAACTCTATCCTGAATTGTAGGGCTTCCACCCCTCTGAATATAACCCAAAACAGTTCCTCTTGTCTCTATTCCTGTAAGATCTTCAATTTTTTTTGCAAGTTCAAGAGCACCACCTATTTTCTCAGCAACACCCTCTGCAAGAATAATGATATAGTTCTTCTTTCCACTATTTCTGCCTTGAATAATCTTTCTTACTATATCTTTGTCAAAATCAAATTCTTTCTCAGGCAACAGAACAACCTCTGCACCACCGGCAATACCAACATTTAAAGCTATATGCCCTGCACGGCGACCCATAACTTCAAGAACGCTACAACGCTCATGTGAGTACGCAGTATCCCTAATCTTATCAAGTGCATCTTGAACGGTGTTCATTGCAGTGTCGTAACCAATTGTGTAATCTGAGCTTGCTATGTCGTTGTCAATAGTGCCTGGTAAACCCATGACCTTCATACCATATTTTGAGAAGTCCCTAGCTCCTCTGTATGAACCATCTCCACCTATTACAACCAGCGCATCTATCCCGAATGCTTTACTTATTGAGTAAGCCTTCTGCATGCCCTCATCTGTTGTAAAAGCCTTGCAGCGTGCAGTTTGAAGAATAGTCCCGCCTCTGTGTATTATATCTGATACATTTCTTGCAGACATCTCAAAAATATCACCACATATGAGTCCATTAAAGCCCTTTCTGATTCCCATCATTTTAAAGCCATAATATATACCTGTTCTGACCACTGCTCGTATTGCAGCGTTCATCCCAGGCGCATCTCCCCCGCTCGTAAGTACACCTATTGTCTTTATGTCGCTCATCCCTATCACCCTTTCATCTCTAAAAATAACCATAGAAAAACCGAAACAATTGTTATTAATTATAAACTAATATTATTTCATTCTCAATACATTAAAGGGTTTTATTTTCCATATAGTATTATAACAGCGGTGCTGTCCCTATCTTCTCTCCTGCTAAAACTATAGTCTCAAAACCAAGTTCCGATTGCTCAAGAATTTCATTATCCATTATTGTCATATCCTTCTTGAATATTAATAAAACCGTCGATCCTCCAAACTTGAAATACCCCTTTTCCTGCCCTCTAGATACTTTCTTGCCCGGTTCATAGGTTTGAATTATTGAGCCTACAGATGTAGCACCAACTTCCATATATATAACGTCTCCAAAATTATCACTTTTGAAAATGCTATATTCACGTTTGTTCTGACAGTATAGCTCAGGTATCTTTTTCAATGCCACAGGATTTACAGAATAATAAAGTCCTTTGATCTTTTTTGGCTCACTGCATATACCACTGTCAAAGAAATGGAATCTATGATAGTCAACTGGGCAAAGCCTCAGCTGAATAAAGGTACCCCCTGCATATTGTCTTGCTAGCTGTTCGTCTTGCAGCAGAGCACCCAAGGTAAAGTTCATCCCCTTTATCTGCACCAATCTGTCGCTATCTATGTTGGCAAAGGCCTGCAGCCTTCCATCGCCTGGGGACAGCAGCATTTTTTCATCTGTGTCGAAGGGGCGGGCTGCAGGCTTGAGCTTCCTAGCAAAAAAGTCGTTGAAGCTAGCAAAGTCCTGCTGCTTGTTCTCGCTTTCTTCCATGTTTATGCCAAAATTCTTGATAAAGCTTCCAATACTCCTTTTACTTAAGGACAGGTCGCAAAAAAATCCAGTCAATACAGAGTACAGTTTTCTTTTTACCAGAATATCTAAGCCTACCTTGCCTCGTCTAGTGGTGTACAACGTTTCAAGTAACTTCCCACCAGCAACATTTTCGATATCATACTGCTTTGTTTTGCGGTTATATACTTTTATCATATTATCTCTCTTTATTTGTATTTATCTTTATGTGTGCTTATCTTTATTATCCAATGCTATTATACCAAAATTCTTTACTTTTACTAAATAAACTATCTGGCTTAAGGTTTTTATCGGTCAATCTGAAAGTAACCTTAAAGCAATCAAAATGCACCCCTTTATATTATTTATAATTTTTGGGCGCTGCAGGAAAAGCAGAATAATTCCATTCCCTGCTTTTTTTCATATAATCATCGGATTTGAGAAAATAGTTTTTTGTGCCCTTGCCATTTCCTCCAGCATCCCAAGTTGCATCAATATGATAATAATTCCCGTTTAGTTTAACAAGATTCCATCCATGAGGAGTATCACTTGCATCCCCACTTATATAAATACATTCTATTCCTTCTAAATCAAGCATTATTTTAGCCAATTCAGCATATCCCTGACATACAGCTCGATGATGTTTCAAGGCTCCATATGCCGAATAAGCAACGCGGGGAATCTCCGTCAAGTTTGTTCCATAGTATTCCACAGTGCTTGTAATATACGAATATATTTTTTCAACCTTCTCATAGTCTGACATATCGTCATT
>JAEZFR010000521.1 GCA_023417285.1 Bacillota bacterium | reverse complement strand
CTTCAACATTAAGTATTGCCGGGATATAGAAAACTCCGGTTAACTCCTCAATTTCGTCCTGAACTTTTTCGTTTGCAGCAAAGATTGTTTTTATTGTTTTTGCACATATAACAACATTAGTAATGGTGTTTTTATTTATTCCGTTCTCATCCTCATTATTGTTTTTCTTTACCTCTTTAAAAATACTTTCACAAATATCAATATTAATCTTTCCGGAAAGTAGCTCTTCCGGATTGAGTATATAAAATTTATCTTCCTTAAAGTCTATGCCCATGTTATTCTGGGCTGCAACAGCACTTCTGAAATATTTAGTTAATTGCTTTGCCTGGCAGGTCATTTTAATTTCCTTTCAGTATTTATGCTTATAAGTAAATCAACGTTTATGCTTACTTTGACTTCATCTGTCTTGATTTATTTCAAATCTAATTCCGCAAACTTTGCATTCATATGTATGGTATGTTCTGATACAGTTCCATCTTTTCTTCTATACCCCTTTGATTTCATCTCACTCCTTGGAATATTCCTAAGTTCCCCTTTATATGCCGGACAGTATTTTATATCCGGCTGCACTCCAGGTATGTATGCCATATTTTGATTAACTCCTTGTTTTAGTAGTTTGTGTATCAATGTTAAGATTCTTCTTATATTAAACATAATGGGAAGCTTAATTATTATTAAACTTTTTTTATGGGGTCATAATTAATATATCAACAGTTTTCACTACTAATCTCAATTTTCCCTTTTACAATATTTGCAACGAATTTTGAAGATATCTCGTATTCTATTGACTCAGGAACTTCTTTTAAAGTTAACACAGATGGAAATGCCATTGTCGTATTATGTTTAATATAATTAATGTGAAATTTGAAAATATCGCAGTCATCTTTGCTAAAATGCTCATAACAAAATATACGTTCTAAATCATCATAATATTGTCGTTTATGTTCCTTATATTTATCTTGAACCGAAACTCTACCAAACGGATCTGGAATTTCATAGTTAAATTTTGGTGACTGTAAAGGATACCCACTATAGCTCTCAATCGTGTCACTATTCTTAATTTTATAAGCATAGTATAAAAACTTCATTTTCAAGATTTCCTCTATAATATTGATACCTGGAGCAGCGATATCTTTCCTTTCTAAAACATATCCCTTTTTTATTATCAGTTTCACATCAATATCTTCATCGAACGTATTGCCAATATTCGTCAAGACTAAGTTTACAAAGCCTTGATTATCAATCGAATTAAAAAACACCTTGTATTCTTCATATTCTCTTATTTCCCAGTACAAATTCTCTATGGCTTCATACCGTTTTTTTTCATCCTCATTTCCCTCAAAAGTCGTTCCACCTCCTCCAAAAGGGGATACTAATAATGATACTTTCTTTTTTAAATTACCTAAATTCCAGAACTGTTCTTCTATTTGAATTTCATTTTTATTAGCAAATTCTAAAATAGTAATTTTCCATTGCTCAGGAATGTCTGCGTCAGAAAGCGTTCCAGACATAAGCTGTGCATTTCCCAGTAGTTTTTGAAGATTAATATTCTCACCAATTGTAGAATTTGTTTTTTTCTCTTCAATTTTTACATTTTCTCTCTGGGGTAAATATTTTTTTTGCAGATCAAGAATTTTTGAAATGATACCTTCTGCCTTTTCTATAATAAGTTTACACTCTGAAAAATTTGAATGCCTAACAATAGCTTTTGTATATTCTTCCAAACTAGTATCCTTTATCTTGAGTATAGGTAACTCTCTTTTTTCAGATATAGTTTTTTCTCCTGTTACTAAAGGCAAGAAATGCATTGCTAAATGATTTGTAAATTGTTGCCGTAGTTCATTTTCATCTTTAACTACAACATAGATGCCTCTATCCTTATATTTTTCTTTGAACTCATTCACCTTCTTATATTGCTCCATGTTAACACTTGAGGGATTTACTGGAGTATCTAGAAAATACATAAACACTTGCTTGTTAGAAGACAACATCTCTTCTATTTCTTCTTCTGTTCCAGAACCATATTTATCTGTTGGCGTTCCAAACTTCGTCCAGAGTATTGCAATTGCAGCATCACAATCACGAACAAACTGCTTGTTTAAAAGTTCTTGCGGTTTATCTCCTGATTGTGGATAGCTATCTGTCGTCCAATGCTTCGGCACTATCTCCACATTGTTTACCTTACCTAATATTCTATTGAATCCTTCCACACATTCCCTAACGACATCAATGAATTGGTTAACATCTCCGGGACATGAAATAAGTAAATCATATGCAGTAATCCCCATTCTTGGCATATATCAATTCCTCCTTAAGTTGCGTATTTATAATCAATTCTTCAGCTAAATATCGTGTAATAATCAATCAGAAGTTGCACAACTTTCTTAGTTAACCTTCGCATTATTGCTAAACTTATCACTTACAAAGAATAGCACTTGCTAAACATAACGATAAACACAATACTCTTTCAATAACACTTAGATATAAGTTTAGTTGTTGCTTTTCTGGTAACAAATCAAAGCTAACATTCAATCGTTACAAAATATTTGCAAAATACCCAGCATTGGTTCTGGAAAACACAACTTTCGATGGAAGCACGTTCTCGCCCATATTTACTAAACCAACTAAAGTCATCGCCCATTCAGATAACTCTCTTGGAATTCGATAGCATTTTGCTTCGTCTTCTTCTAGCATCGTAACTACAGGAATCATTTCTTTACTTAAGCCTACTGATAATATATCAAAGGTTTGATGTCCGTTTTTTATTTCAAGCAAAGGTTGCCTGTCAATGTCAAAGTAAACCTTTGCACCTTGGCGATTTATTACAAAACCATTAGATAAGTCATTATCTGTAACAGCATCAATTGGCAACGCTGGTATTTGTCTGCCGTTTCTCATCTGTTCAAAATGCTCAGCAAGATATTTACAACAATAAGCGTTGAAATACTCACCTTGCATATCAAGACTTTTTTTTATATCTTCCACCGATTGAAAATGATTCATGAAACCTAAGAGAGCAATGAACACAATCAAATCATCCGAGTATGTTCCAGCAAACACCTTATACCATGCCTTGTTCAATTCAATGGCCACTTGGTGTAATTTCTTGTATAGGGCAAGCTGCCGCTCATTGATAACGAACCAGCTCTTATCAAGAATTTTCTTGTTTAGCAGTTCTTCAGGCGAAGCATATTCCAGTGCGTTATGTAGTGCCTTAAGCAACTTTGAAATGATGCCTGCCAACATATCAGCCATACGAATTCCGCAGGAGGTCAATGAGTCTGCCTCAGAAACTGAGCATAAGCCCACTCGTTCAGCGGCTTTTACGGTATTGCTATTTTCGCCTTCCTTGTCTATGGTAATCGAATAATCATGAATTCTTTTTTCATCCAGAAATTTTCTAAATCCCACGAAAGCGATGTCATAATTCCAGTCAATTGTTTTAATCGAGGATACGTCGTCCAAGAGCAAGAGAATTTGGCTGAATTGCTCGATTTCCTTTTGCTTCAGCGTTTCGTTTGCCTTATCTTTTTCGATTTGGGCTGTAAAGAAGTCTTTCAATAAGCCAACAAATTCACTTGTATTATTATACATCCCCGCCATAATTTCGCTTGGCTGATACAAGACTATTGCCTTCGTGATGGAATATTTCATCGCATCCATATCCACGAAAAGGCTGTTTTCATAGTCCTCAAATAGCTGATGAATTATGTATTCGATTTTACTTGTGACAGCATAGTAGACAAGGATTCTTTCATTGAACAGTGTCAAAAAGTCCTCTAACAAGGAGAGGTTGTCAGCGTTCAAAGAGGCAAAACCACTTTTTAGTTGGCTTTGCTTGATAGTAGTGCTTTTTAGTTCGCCGTTTGACTGCCTGTGCTGATACTTAGACTCAAACGCTGCGTATCTTTCATACAAACCTGCCTGATTGTCAGAGAGCCAGCCAACGACAACCGCAATAAAGCTGTCGAAATAATTCTCCGCAGTAATGGTTTTGTGGTTTATTTTCCTGCTATGCTCAGATTCATCATAATAGAAATTACATTTGCTCATAAATTTGGCTCCTTCTGTAACAAAACACATCCTGCCTAAGCAGGTAGTATATTCCCATTATTGCTATAACTACAAAAATTCTTATCTTTACATCATCATCCAAATGTACATACGGATAATAGAATATAAGTACTTTTTCACACTTGCTTTAATTCCAAAATTTTACAAGGATTATATCTATACTCAACAATGGATCATTAATTTAAATTTTTTTCAAAAGCTTGGAAGAGGTTAACAAGGCATCAAAAAATGTTGCATGTGCTAGATTTTTTTTATATAATTCTTCATCACTCAAACTCCCAGTAATAATAATCTGTCCGCAACATTCATTGTTAATTATTTCAAGATATTTAGCAAACCGATAATCATCCAAATCCTTATCCTTAGGTGAATCCAAAAGCAAAATTCCTAAATGGCTGTAACCTTGCTCATTATACTCAATACACTCATTAAATAACCCTAATATATATGAAAGTCTGATAGCAACTTTCAAGCTTGCCGATGCTACAGAGCTAATTTTTGTACTGTCAATAACAGGCATATAATTTTCGTCTAATTCACAAAGAGAAATATCAGAAAACATATAGCTCAAATACCTTGAAAAATTTTTTTTGAATGTATCAAAGTATTGCATAGAGAGTGATGCCTGAGTATCTGCTGCAAGTAAGTTTTCTAATAATTTGCTTAATTCAGCACCATTATATTTCCTTTTATTAACTAACACTTCTAGTTCAGATTTCACTGAGCTATATGACATAAGTACCTGCTGCCTTTTTAGCAAAAACTCAAGTCTTGTTTTTATTTCAGAAATAACTTGATAAATCAAACCTTTATCTTCAGCACATTTGTCAAACGCTAGTCTTTTTTCCTGTTGAATTTGAACTTGTATATCTCTAATTCTATTTGTAACAGAAGCTAGCTCATTTCTCTTAAATTGCATAATTTCGTTAGCTTCTACAATAGAATCAGAAATAGTTTTCTTTAAAGTTGCACTATTAATTATCTTTTCTTCGGTTGTTTTCTTATGGCAGTTTTCGCAAAGCCCTTTCCTAACAACTTCTTCTGATAACGTTGAAAGACAATTAGGACAGTACAGAATTGGCAAATCTTCGAGAATGTCTTTAGCAGCAGCTTTGTATTTAAGTAAGACCATATCCTCTGATAAAGATGTTATAACTTTTCTAATATCTTCCAATTCTAAATTTAATACTTGTTGCTGTTCAATTAGATTCATTAATTCAGATTGCTTATTCACCATTTCTTTTGTAAATTGAGCATCATTTATCATCTTAACTGAAATTATTTTTTCATACTCTTGCTGTGATAAAATGCTTTTTTCAGTGGCAATTTCAGAAAGTTCCTGTTCAATCTTTTTGTCATTCAAGTCATACTTTATTTTTAGTTCGTCTTTTTGTTGAGTTAAAAATGAAATCCTTTCAGTCAACTCTGTTTGAATTTTTGTTAGATTTTGAATTTCTATTCTAATACGCTGTAGCTCTGTATTGTCCTTTCCTAATAACTTTTCAATTATCGATTTTTTTATAATAGGTTGCCCAGTAAAATAATCGTGCCCCATATCCAAATCTGATAAAACCCTTTGCGCAGAAGTATCTTGATCAACATAGATAGCTCTTAGAAGAAAATAAAACCTAAAACTTGCTATTTTATCTTTAGAAAACGTAATTTTATCAACTGAATATCCTTCGTTTTCTAGTAAATAATCTGAAAATTCAATTGCTGAAAATGCGGCGATTTCGTCATTAACAAGATCTTTGTTATCTTTTATAGGAGTTACAATAAAAGCATCTGAAAATGGCAATTTCCTTAATATTCGTATTTTCTTACCGCTCTTAAACTCAAGATCAAGTGAAACGTTATCAGTAAAATTTTTCTTGCTTATTTCATCAATAAAAGATTTTATTGGTGCCCCTAGACAATATAATATTAATTTCATAAAAGTTGATTTTCCTGAATTATTATCACCTAAGAAAACATTAATCTTATTAAATTCATAATGACAGCAATATTCACCTTTTACATCAAGTCTAATTAGTCTCATTAATTCTCTCCTTAAATCTTATACATGCTTCCAGCCCTAGTGGTGTAATAAATAAATCCAAACGAAAATCTGTAATTTTCCTTTTCTCTATTAAACCACGTGATAGCAAATACACAATAGCTTTATCCAAATATCCCATCATCTCTTGATTGCTACTGGGCGAAACTAACCTAATAAGAGACAATTTATCGTATACAAGACCTCTCTTTTGGTTAGTACTAAGCTTTTCCAGCAACTTCATACAAATATAATAATGATCAAGTTCAGGGAATTCTGTATTGAACCAGTCACTAATTCTGTTGATTACTAGCTTCATCAGTTACCGTCCCCCCATATTTCCACTTCATAGCACAATTTGATGTTGCAATATAAATTAACCCCATTAAGAAACTAACATTTACGCAAGCTTTATCTTTGTTATTTCCTAATATTTTTATTATTTCATCATTAATGTTCGGCAAATCATTCTTAATTAAAGAGCCTTCTGTCTTATTCATATAGAACTTATTAAGTATTACTGTTTTTACCTCATCATAAATTTTATTCAAAAATATTCTTCCAGACTCTGTGGTTTTTAATGTTTTTATAACTTTAAGAGCATGTATTTTGGAACCTTTAGCGTTAATAATAGATAATGTATCAAACTCCCCATCCTTCATTTTACGAGTTAATACTGTAGATTCTGAATCTTTATTAATTTCTAATTCTTCCGACAAAGTCCATTCAACAGCAACTTCAAAAATGTTAAAATCAACTTTGCCTTCAGAAGATATTGCTTTTTCTGACCTTGTTTCAGCTATTTCTTTCCATGAATGTAGTAACTCAACGGTATATTTTTCTTCATCTGTATCAATAAGTTTTGAACACGATTGACAAAGCCATATTCCATTTGAAATATCACTACGTTCTTCATGCGTCATGTTAGAATCGTATCTTTTTCCACGAGGCGCAGCAGCTTTAATATGAGCAGCAACTCCAATATTAGTGAATTTATTCTTCTCTGTATTAGGACCTGCAGTCATTTTTTGACATTCAGGGTTAGAACAACAATATGTAACTCTTTTAGCCATAGTGTCAATTGTAGTTTGGCTAAAATCATCCCTCCTGCTTTTTACCATACTTATTCCCTTTCTCAATCTTATTGTTATAACATAGTTACTTATATTTGCTAAATGTCCAAACTAACAAATTTTCAGATTTTTTTATTTAATTGTTTTAGTTCAGTCTATTTAAAACTAGCTTCCCATTATAGCCACACTCACCATTAACTTATATTCTACTAAAATTATACAATTCCTCCAAATATTTTAGTAGAATATCAAATTTCTTCCTAAATTTAAATTAAACATAGCGAATATTGTCATCGTTATAAGGTTGTACCTTTTTATGCCACCGGATTCACCCATGAATCCATAACCATGACACAGAATCACTCCTCTACAATCACCTAACCATTACTGCATAAATATACATACTTTCTTTTTCAGTAACCCTAGTTAAATGGATAAGTTCTTGGGGGAGCGCCCATGACCTCCCCCCGGTTCTTTTTTCTTAAAAATGTTTGAATTAGGGCTGATGATTTTCTGATTAATAGACTTAAACCAATACGACACTCTGTTTTTTGTACTATTTATATAATTGTTTAGCTTAAAGCGGTTGACAGTGTTTTCTGTAGTTTCATTGAAAGTATGTACATGTTTCAAGACATCAATAGTATCTGCTTCTAGTTCTTTACAGGAATTGATTTTATCGTCCTTTTGCTCTCTGTTGTCCTGCTCCATTTCATCCATGGATGCCGTGCATGGACAAGCCGGTTCATTAGCTTCAGGTACTGAATAAGAAATATCATCAGTAAGTGTCTCACAAATTTCAATTTGGTCTTGCTCCGCTATATTTTCAGCTTCACTTTTTGTCACTTCTTCAAAGCTGCAAGGAACTATTTTATATAAATTTGAGGTTTGCCCTCCGTCCTTCCTGAATCGAGGAGTCCGCTCAACTGCTCCGTATTTGCACAGCTCCCTCATTGCTCTCTTGATTGTTGAGAGTGATTTGCCCACTACCTGAGCGATTCTGTTCAGGGATGGAAAACAGGTTTGATTAGTATTATCTGCATGTTTACACAGACAAAGATACACGAACCTTGCACTTTGGGATACGATACTTCCTTTAAAACAAATACTGTCAAAAGCTTCATTCATGTACATATTTATATAAGCCTCCATTTTTTCTGTTGTAACTGACAAGGCTCCATGACGTTTTATTCATGGAGCCTTGATAATTTAAAAAAGTTTAACCATATTATCGTTTGTTTTCTCTGTGATATATTCCTGAAGTATTCTTTGTATTACATCACTGTTTACATCCTCCGCAAACATATCAGGAGTGTATTCGGTGAAATATACGTTGACATACTTGTTTCCGAACATGTCTGACAAGTGAGCTTTTTCATTCTCCGGTGTGAATGACAGGCAAAGATTGATTTTGTGGCAACCGTACTTTTGAAGCAGCTCTATTTTTTCATTTATCTCCTGCAGCTCATATGGTTTGCTTGTACCACAGAGTATTACTGCATTGCAGTTCTTGGCAAATTCTAATGCTCCTTCGCTGCTTTCATCTTGGATAACCCTGCTCATATCATTTATTACAAAGTTTACTTCTTCAGGTATCTCGCCTTTAAAATACACTACACCCTCCCGTTCAAAGCGG
>JAEZFR010000514.1 GCA_023417285.1 Bacillota bacterium | reverse complement strand
TATAACATTTTTGGGTGTGCTAATTCCTTCGATTGCTCTTATGAGTTCATTTGGTCCGGTTGTTGCGTTGGCAGCCCTCGGTAGCACGCTTCAAAACACTTTTGCTGCTGGTAACAGGGTTTTGGATATATTAGACGAAACTCCTGCAGTCGAAGAAATAACAGGTAAACAAACCATAAAATTCAACGGTGCTTCAGCAGAGAATCTTACCTTTGCATACAAGGATGAGACTATTCTGGACAATGTATCGGTTAATATTGACAAGGGTTCGGTGGTAGGTATCATTGGTAGAAGCGGTAGCGGTAAATCCACACTGCTGAAACTCCTAATGCGATTTTGGACTGTGGGCAAAGGTTCAGTTAAGATTTCTGATACCAACGTCAACGATGTCAACACTTCAAATCTTCGCGACATGATAAGCTTTGTAACACAGGAAACACATCTGTTCCAAGGCAGTATTAAAAGCAATTTGAGAATTGCAAAACTAGACGCTACCGACAAAGAAATTGAAGCCGCTTGCAAAAAAGCATCAATACACGATTTTATTATGAGCTTACCCCAAGGTTATGATACGCCTGTCGGAGAATTGGGAGATACGCTATCAGGTGGTGAGCGTCAGCGTTTGGGACTTGCAAGAGCGTTTTTGCATGATGCACCATTAATGCTGCTTGACGAACCAACAAGCAATCTCGATAGCTTAAATGAAGCAGTAATCCTAAAATCCTTAAAAGAAGAGCGGGATAACAAAACTATTGTACTTGTATCTCATCGTAAATCCACTATGAGAATTGTTGACAAGGTTTACTCTGTTGAGCATGGGAGAGTTAGCTAGTATAGTTTAAAGTAGTATTCCCACTCCCTATCATAGGTGTGTATGTATTCGCTTTAGGCTGGAGTATAGTTGAGAGTAGTATTCCCCTGCAACGAGTGATATAAGTTGAGAATAATGCGCTTATACATTATCACTGCAACGAGTCACATAATCGAACAAAGAATGAGAAAAGAATAGGAGATAAATATGAAAATAAAAAAGATTTTATTCCTCGTCCTCGGAAGTATCGGTCTAGGACTTGGTGCAGTGGGAGCTGTATTACCACTCCTTCCGTCATTTCCCTTTTTATTGCTTGCAGCATTTTCTTTTGCCAAAAGCTCGGAAAAGCTTCACAACTGGTTTGTAAATACAAAGCTATATAAGAAAAACCTTGAAAGCTATGTAAAAGGACAAGGAATGACTTGGGCGGTAAAAATACGTGTTATGATAACTGTTACAATTCTAATGTCGATAGGTTTTTTTATGATGCATGAGGTACTTGTCGGTCAAATTGTTCTTGCATGTGTTTGGGTATTCCATATTCTTTATTTTATTAAAGGAGTAAAAACATTGGTAAAATAAAAAGCTGCTTATTAGCCTTATTTACAATTACTAATATTGTTTGTTAGAATAAAAGGTCCTAACTTTTGAGTTTTTATATTGGAAAGCCTGACCTGTACTATTGCATTATCCAAATCCGCTGTTATTAAATCATATCTTCCTGACCAAGTTGGGCTATTTAGTTCAGGAGTTGGATAGAGTTTAAATCGCCAGCTAATTTCATTAGGTATAAACACAAACCCTTCATAACTATCGTAGTCTCCATATGATGACGGGTTTGGAAGATGAACTGCAAGGATGCTGACGTTTGTTCGTGCAAAGCTCGGGGGGGACAATTGTACTTTGTAAACCAAAGCTGTACCTTTGGCGTTAATAAGCGTCTTATCAACAGGCTCAAGGATTACACTGCAAGGCATAGTTATTGCATTTGCTTGAGCTGGATAAATTGCATAAGTGATAATAATTAGTGAAATAACCAAAATAAATTTTTTCATAGAACACCTCATAACATTACTATTGCTTATTGTGTCCTTATTACAACAAAGATATTATTAGACGATTAGGTTTATATATAATGCATTGAATTAATGTAATCTGATTAACATGAAACATCCTGCCCCAAAAAGGTTGGGCAGGATGTTTTTGTAATTTCTTATTTATTTGTTATCCGTATTGATTACTACAATATAAAAAGCCAGATTTTATAAAAAAATGATGTGCTCCTTTACGCTTTCATCTGCTCCTCTGACTGTTCTGTCAGCACTGGCTTTTCTGTTTTTAGATTCTTGAAGGCAACCGATAACATGAGCTTGATACGGTTTAGCTGGTTAACCTCACTTGCACCAGGATCATAGTCAACAGCAACAATATTTGCTTCTGGATACCTTCTTCTTAATTCCTTAATCATACCTTTACCGGTAACATGATTTGGCAGGCATGCAAATGGCTGCATGCAGACAATATTAGGAGCTCCGCTCTTTATTAGCTCTATCATCTCAGCCGTAAGGAACCACCCTTCACCAGTTTGGTTTCCAAGCGACAGTATTTCTGAAGCACTGTTTGCAAGATGATATATTGAGTGCGGCGCAGAAAAGCGCTTACTCTTGTTCAAATACTTTTTCATATGTCTACGATAGTTCTCTAGTATATATATTATTGCATTATTAACAACAAGTTTTTTCCATGTACCCGAAAGATTCTTGTACTTGAAGTTGGCATCATAAGCACAATAGAATATAAAGTCCATGAAATCAGGCATTACAGCTTCTGCGCCTTCTCTTTCAATGATATCGACAACATGATTATTTGCATCAGGATGGAATTTTACCAGTATTTCTCCAACAAGACCAACCTTAGGCTTAACCTCGTCCGTAATCTCGAGATTGTCAAATTCATGAATTATATTCTTTATATTATTCTTAAATGCTCTCTTATTCTTGCTTTTCAGATCCTCTATACAAATCTTTGCCCATTTATCGTGTAACAAATTTGCAGAACCAGCAATCTTTTCATAGGGTCTTACTCTATAAAGAACTCTCATCAGCGTGTCACCATAGATTATGCTCTGCATAGCTAAATCAATGAGATCCTTTGTAAAAGAAAAGCCCGGCTGCTTCTCTAGTCCCAGTGCATTGAGTGATATTACAGGGATCTGTCCCATTCCAGCATCTTGCAATGCCTTTCTCAAGAAGCCAATATAATTGGTAGCTCTACAACCCCCGCCTGTTTGTGAAATGAGTACTGAAGTATTATTCAAGTCATACTCACCCGACTTTAGTGCATGGATTATTTGTCCAACAACAATTATCGAAGGATAACAAGCGTCATTGTTGACATATTTAAGGCCCTCTTCAACGTCAGCGTTGTTAATAGCAGGCAATACAACTACATTGTACCCTGCCCCAATAAAGGCTGCCTCCAGGAATTGAAAGTGAATAGGAGACATTTGCGGAGCCAAAATGGTGTGCCTTTCCTTCATCTCCTTGGTAAATACAACCTTCTCACACTTACTGGAGGTTTTCTCAATATTTACAGACTTTTTATCACGTTCTTCAATAGCTGCAACCAAAGAACGAATTCTTATTCTTGCAGCACCTAAGTTGTTGCCCTCATCTATTTTTAAAACAGTGTAAATATTTTCATTGCAGCTAAGTATCTCTTGAACCTGATCAGTAGTAACCGCATCCAAACCACAGCCAAAGGAATTGAGCTGAATAAGCTCCAGTTCAGGATATTCAGTAACAACAGTTGCTGCTGCATATAACCTAGAATGGTATTTCCATTGGTCTACCACTCTTAAAGGTCTTTCAATCCTTCCGAGGTGTGATATTGAATCCTCCGTTAATACAGCAATTCCATGGGACGTAATAACCTGTGGTATTCCATGATTAATTTCAGGGTCAACATGATAAGGCCTTCCCGCTAATACAATGCCTTTTTTGCCCGTATCTCTGAGGTATTGTAGCACCTCTTCTCCCTTACTCTTAATATCACTTTTTACCTTCTCATCTTCATCCCACGCCTTATCTACTGCAATATTTATTTCATTACGAGCGATGCCAAATTCCTTACCCATAACTTCATACAATCTCTTTTTGAGTCTTTCTTTATTATCATAAGGTAAGAATGGATTAAGGAACTTGATATTTTTCTCCTTAAGAATATCCATATTGTTTTTAATAACCTCAGAATAGGAGGTTACAACAGGGCAGTTATAGTGATTATCAGCTGCCTCATCCTCTACCATTTCATATGGGAGACAAGGATAGAATATAAAGTTTACGCCCTTGTTAATAAGGCTTGTTATATGCCCATGTACCAGCTTTGCAGGGTAGCATACTGATTCTGAAGGCATAGTCTCTATTCCAAGCTCATAAATCTTCTTTGATGATCGTGGCGACAGCTCCACCCTGAAATTCAGTTCATTGAAAAAAGTAAACCAGAATGGATAGTTTTCATACATATTGAGTACCCTCGGAATACCTACTGTCCCTCTGGCATACTGATTTACTCCCAGCTGCTTATATCCGAAAAGCCTCTTGTATTTATAATCATAGAGATTTGGGATATCATCATTGTAGCTTTCAACCCCCGCACCTCTTTCGCATCTGTTACCTGATACAAACTGGCTACCATCTGTAAATTGGTTTATAGTGAGAAGGCAATTGTTGTTACAAAGCTTACATCTCTTTAATTCAGTGCTAAAGTCGAATGAACCTGCTCCTTCAGGAGTCAGCAAGCTAGTCTCCTGCCCCTCAAATCTTTCTTTCGCAATAAGAGCAGCACCAAATGCTCCCATTAATCCTGCTATATTTGGCCTAACCGCATCCCTCTCTGCAATAAGCTCAAAGCTTCTAAGCACTGCATCATTGAGGAAGGTTCCACCCTGAACTATGATTTTTTCACCCATTTCTTTTGGGTCTCTTATCTTAATAACTTTAAGCAGGGCATTCTTTATAACTGAATAGGATAAGCCTGCAGAAATATCACCAACTGAGGCTCCTTCTTTCTGAGCCTGTTTAACTCTAGAGTTCATAAACACAGTACATCTAGAGCCTAAATCAACTGGTTTTTCGGCTAATAAGGCTTCCCTTGCAAAGTCCTCTATAGAGAAATTTAATGACTTGGCAAAGGTTTCTATGAATGAGCCACACCCTGATGAGCATGCCTCATTTAGCATAATACTATCAATTATGCCGTCTTTTATCTTAAGGCACTTCATATCCTGTCCGCCAATGTCCAATATAAAGTCTACCCCTGGCAAAAAGAAGTCAGCAGCCTTGTAGTGTGCAATTGTTTCAATTTCGCCGATATCCACCTTGAGACCAGCCTTGATAAGGCCCTCTCCATAGCCTGTAACAGCAGAATACCTGATTTTTGCCTTAGCAGGCAGCTTGCTATATATATCATTTAATATTTTAAGAGCAGAATTAAGAGGGCTTCCCTCATTACTTCCATAGAAGGAATAAAGCAATTGACCTTTCCGGTCTATTAGAACAGCCTTTGTGGTAGTTGAGCCAGCATCAATTCCCAAGAAGCAGTCACCTTCAAAATCATCAAATGTAACCTCATGAATGGAATGCTGTGCATGTCTTTTTCTAAACTCGTTCAATTCCTCTTCTGAAGTAAATAATGGCTTTAATCTCTCAACCTCATGTACTACTATTGAGTTTAGTACAGGCAATTTTGATTTAATGTCTTTAAACAATACCGGCTTTATCTCTTTTGATGATAATGCAGCTCCGATAGCAACAAAAAGTTGCGAATCATCCGGAAATATAATCTGCTCATCTGTGAGCTTAAGTGTTAAAACGAATCTCTTTCTAAGCTCTGAAAGAAAGTACAGTGGTCCCCCCAAGAAGGCTATATTGCCTGAGATAGGCTTACCACAAGCAAGCCCACTAATTGTCTGGTTGACAACTGACTGAAAAATAGATGCGGCAATATCCTCTTTGGCTGCACCCTCATTTAACAGAGGCTGTATATCTGTTTTTGCAAATACACCACATCTTGCAGCTATAGGATAAATCACTCTACTTTTTTTTGCCATCTCGTTCAAGCCAAGTGCATCTGTTTGTAGAAGAGAAGACATTTGGTCAATAAATGCACCTGTTCCGCCGGCGCAGGTACCATTCATTCTTTGCTCTAAACCACCTTTAAAATATGTGATTTTTGCGTCCTCACCGCCCAGTTCGATAACAACATCCGTCCTTGGTATGAGGGTTTGTACTGCCTCTGTACTTGCAATAACCTCTTGAATGAATTCAAGATTAAGCCATTGAGATACCAAAAGCCCGCCTGATCCAGTAATCATAATTGTACATTCGTCACCTAAAAAAAGCTCACAAGTCTCATTCATCAACTCAAAAATTGTACTTCTAATATCAGAAAAGTGCCTTTGATATTTTGAGTGAACTATATGGTTGTTTTTATCTAATACAACCATTTTTACTGTGGTTGATCCAACATCCAACCCCACCTGAAATCTCTTTCTCATATTCGACCCCATACATATCTCTTTTATTTTTACATGATTATTAGAGGCATATTATTATCCTCTAATAATCATTCTAGTAGCCCTGCATAATAGCTATGTTTTGAATTATTTAACAAGTTTCATAACAACTAATATATTAATGACTACATTAATAATAAATAATACTAAATGTTATGTGTCAATCATCAATTTATTCTTTTTTGTCCAATATTCCTATATGCAATTCATCCAACTGCTTAGGCTCTACAATATCAGGAGCATTTGACATCAAGCAGGATGCATTTTGAACCTTAGGAAATGCTATTACATCTCTGATACTTTGTGTCTTAGCCATAAGCATTATCAACCTATCAAGACCGAACGCCATTCCCCCATGAGGTGGTGTTCCGTATTTGAACGCTTCAAGCAAGAAGCCAAACTTTTGATTTGCCTCTTCCTCGCTCATCCCCAGCTTATCAAACATTTTTGATTGAAGCTCTCTCATATGGATTCTAATACTACCTCCGCCTAATTCAACTCCATTTAACACAAGGTCATATGCTTTTGCCCTTACCTTTCCAGGGTCAGTGTCCAGATACTGAATGTCCTCCTCCATAGGTGAAGTAAATGGATGGTGCTTAGCTACCCAACGATTGTCTTCTTCGTCATATTCAAACAATGGGAATTCTGTTACCCACAAGAATTTAAACTCGTCCGGATTGAGAATGTTCAGCTTCCTGGCAACCTCAAGTCTTAGTTGTCCAAGTGCATCAAACACTACA
>JAEZFR010000412.1 GCA_023417285.1 Bacillota bacterium | reverse complement strand
ATGCTATACAAAAAAACAGAGCCTCGAACCCGTAGCCTCAAAGCTCTGAATATTATTAAATTACATTTGCTTTTGGAATACAAACATTCCATCACCGCCATCACCAATAAAGTTGTCAGGTAAATTTGATAATGGGTTATGTTCATAATAAAAGCTAACTATATGAAAACCACATTTGTTTACATAGAAGTGAATATTTCTCTTATCAAAATATGGGGTACAAGTTTCCCATAATTTTGTTTGAGGGTGTAATCTTTCGATTTCATCCCAAATTGCTTTACCAACACCTTTACTTTGGGTACCACATTTGACATAAAGAAAATCAAGGTGATTGTGTTGTGTATCGTTGTTAATTATTACAATAGCACCACCTACCATTTTACCATTAACAACTGCCTTATATGGTATCGCACCATTTTTACTTAAGGAATTATCAATATCCTTTTCTGGAACAATAATGTCATCAGCTTTACCATAAACATCTTCAAACCCCTTTTGAAAGGCTTCCTGCATATCTTTCTTATATTGTATCAAATCCTCATTACCAATCCTTATAAGGATTAAACCCATCATAACACCTCTTTTCGTTTTTCAATACAAACATTCCACATTCTTTTTCTTTGTCATATTCATCTACTTTTACAATGTTATAGCCATTTTATCCCTCCTAAAAATAAAAATGCTCGACTATTACATTTAAGTAATAACCGAGCTCACTCGACATCTTATCTGACAGGCGGCCTGCAAGCATTATGCTTACTATCCCCTACACTACGGTGTACTGTCCTCCGATGACACTATTCAACTTTTTTAGTATTATAAACATTATTTTTTATGGTGTCAAGAAACTACATTAAAAATAATGTTAACATATTGGCACAACATATTTTAGCAAGGATTTCTATGGGGTTTGGATTGGAAAGGCATATGATTTCGTACCAATGATACAGTCATATATCTTCTTGTGCGCTATTGCAGGAATATTAACCTTTGTAATGGTTTTTAAATCAAAGAGAACACTGCATTAGTTTATGTAAAGAATAGGCAGCAGGAAGTACTCCAGCTGCCTATGGCATTTTATCTACCATAAAGCTCGGTTAATCTTTTAAGACTGTGCTCTAGGCTAGCTGTTACCTGACCAGGTATCAGCCTCCACAGCCAGTTACCACCTAATGTTGATGGTGTATTAATACGAGCTGAATTATCCAGTCCGAGTAAATCCTGAAGCTGAAAAATCACAGTGTTTGCTGCGCTTTGGTATGCAGCTTTAATTATTGCCCAAGGAATAGCACTGTTGCATGCTACATCTAAATAATTTCTCGCAAACTCCAATACTTGCTCATCTTGTTGAGAGAAATACCCTACTAGAGTCTCATTATCATGTGTTCCACCATATACAACACAGTTTTTATCAAAGTGACAGGGAAGATTTTCATTGCTTGCATCAGACTCAAAGCCCATTTCCATAAGCTTCATACCGGGATATCCCGATTTCTCCAGTAAAGCAATAACCTCCGGAGTCACAACTCCAAGGTCCTCTGCTATAATCTTTTTATTTCCGATAGCACTGTTAATGGCTGCCACCAGCTTCTCTCCAGGGCCCTGTATCCAACAGCCATTCATAGCGGTATTATCTTTTGCAGGAATTCTGTAGAAATTTACTATACCAATAAAATGGTCAATTCTAATTACATCATAGAGCTGTGCACACAGCTTCATTCTCTCTTTCCACCAGGAAAAACCGTCTTGCTCCATACGATCCCAATTATAGATGGGATTACCCCACAGCTGGCCAGTAGAGGAGAACATGTCAGGTGGTACTCCTGCAACGTGCCTTGGGCGCCTTTCATTATCCAAATCAAATAATTCAAAGTTTACCCAAACATCTGAGCTATCCATAGCAACATAAATAGGAATATCTCCAATTATTTCAATACCATTTTCATTGGCATATGACTTAAGCTTGAGCCACTGCTCGAAAAACTTATACTGACAGAAGCTCCAGAAGCTAATATCGTCTAAGAGCAGTGCATTGTACTTTTCTACAGCGTCTGGCTGCCTTAATCTTATATCTTCGGGCCAGCATTGCCATGCTTTGTGTCCAAAATGAGTCTTAATAGCCATATAGCTACTGTAATGCTTCAGCCAGAAAGAATTATTATCACAAAACGTACGGTATGAGGCATCAGCTTCATGTTTACTTCTTTTAAATGCAGCTCTTAGCAGCTTAAAACGTTCCTTAAAAAGCTGAGCATAATCTACTTTACTACCATTATCCCAATTTACAGAGTTAACTTCTGATTGTGTAAGCAGTCCTTCACTAATTAAAACATCTAAATCTATAAAGTAGGGGTTTCCTGCAAAAGCAGAAAAGCTTTGGTAGGGACTATCGCCATAACTGGTTGGACCTAGGGGAAGGACCTGCCAGTATTTTTGTCCTGACCTTTTGAGAAAATCTACAAATTCATATGCATGTTTGCCAAAAGAACCTATTCCATAAGGGGAGGGCAGACTGCTTACAGGCAGCAATATACCAGCCCCTCTTTCCATAGGGGATTGTTTGTTAATTATCATATACTATTAAATCCTAAATTATATTTTCTTGACACTTTCCCCTTCAAAAAGTTGGAAGGGAATAATTTGATGAACTGCATCAGATTTTTTTCTAATGCAGGATATAAGAATATCTACACTGCTCTTTGCAATCTGATCCTGCCCCTGTTTAATAGATGCAAGTCTAGGGGTATAGTACTGTGAGGGTTCAATACCATCATAGCCTATTACTGAAATATCTTCTGGAACCTTCTTGCCTAAATCATTGAGTGCCCGAATTGCACCCATGGCCATAACATCACTCATAGCAAATACCGCAGTGATATCAGGGCAGCTAACTATTAATGATTTCATAGCATCATATGCATCTGAATAAGAGAATCTTGCAGGTCGATACTGTTTGCTTGTATCAAACACAATACCATGTTCTCTAAAATAATTAGCACAGCCCGTATATCTCTGCCTGCTAGTAAATGAACTTTCCAAGCTGCCTCCGATTACTCCGATTTTTCTATGTCCATTTTGGACCAAATACTCAACAGCACGATAAGCGCCGAGAATATCATCGGTGCAAACACTAGAAAGGTTACCAAAGTCGAGCTCAAAGGCTGGTGTAGTAACAAGCACTGAGGGTATGGTAATACTTTTGAAGTTAGCCTTGAAGCTTTCTATATTACCTCCCAAAAATGCAATAGCAACAGGCTTCCGCTCGGTAGAGATTTGAATAGCAAATCTAACCTCGTCTTCCCATTCTTCCAGATAGTAAGCCTCTGAGTGGAAGCCATAATGAGTAATTCTAT
>JAEZFR010000099.1 GCA_023417285.1 Bacillota bacterium | reverse complement strand
AAATATAACTGTCCCCAATTTTGGGCTTCTTTTGACATGTTTTTGAGCTGCGAGAATTACTTTCTTGCAGCTTTCATAATTTCAAAAGGAGAACAAAAATATGTCACAAATAAACATTTCCAACCTTACCTTTGCCTATGATGGTAGCTACGATAATATATTTGAAAATGTAAGCTTTCAAATAGATACTGATTGGAAGCTGGGCTTTACCGGAAGAAACGGGAGAGGCAAAACTACCTTTTTAAATTTATTGTTGGGAAAATATGAGTTCAAGGGTAGTATTTCAACAAATATAATGTTTGAATATTTTCCTTATGAGGTAGCTGACAAAAGCGTGCTAACTATTAATGTTGTAGATAATATTCTACCAAGTTATATCCACTGGGAGCTAGTACGAGAATTATCACTACTAGAACTGGAGGATGAAGTACTTTACAGACCATATGACACTCTTTCAAACGGAGAACAAACAAAAGTACTATTAGCAACACTTTTTCTGAAGGAAAACAGCTTTCTGTTGATAGATGAGCCTACAAATCACTTGGATATACATGGAAGGCACATTGTTAGCCAGTACCTCAACAGTAAAAAGGGCTTTATTCTAGTATCACATGATAGGGCTTTCCTTGATGGGTGTGTGGATCACATACTTTCAATCAATAAAACAAATATTGAGATACAAAAAGGTAGCTTCTCATCCTGGCTCATGAATAAGGAAAGACAGGATAGCTTTGAGCTGGCTGAAAATGAAAAGCTAAAAAGTGAAGTAAAGCGCCTGCAAAAATCAGCTGCTAAAAAGTCAGTCTGGTCAGATACGGCTGAGAGCAGAAAAATAGGCTTCAATCCTGTTCATACTGAGAAAAGCATCGGACGACGTTCGTATGAAGGTGCAAAATCAAAAAAAATGATGAAGCGTGCAAAGGCAATTCAAAATCGTCAACATACTGCCATTGAAGAAAAATCAAAGCTGCTCAAGAATATTGAAAGCATGGAAACCCTCAAGGTAGCACAGCTTGATTACCATCAAAGCCGACTGGTAGCGCTGTCCGATGTTTCAATTTATTATGGTAATAAATTGGCCTGTGAAGGTATACGCTTTACTATTGAAAAAGGTGATCGCATTGCCCTAAGAGGCAAGAACGGTTCTGGAAAATCCAGCATTATTAAACTTATATGCGGAGAAGACATTGCGTATACAGGTACTTTCATAAAAGGAAGCCGCCTTAAAATATCCTACGTGTCACAGGATACCTCTGCCCTACACGGTAACCTTTCGGACTTTGCACATGAAAGCTCAATTGATGAAAGCCTATTTAAAACAATACTCAGAAAGCTTGACTTTTCAAGGGTACAGTTTGAAAAGGATATAAAGGATTTTAGCGGCGGTCAGAAGAAAAAAGTGCTCATAGCTAAAAGCTTAAGTGAGTGTGCACATTTACTGGCATGGGATGAACCACTAAACTATATTGATGTTATATCCCGTATGCAAATTGAGAATCTATTGCTTGAATTTAAGCCAACTATTCTATTTGTTGAACACGACAAGTTATTCTGTGAAAATATTGCTACTAAGGTAGTAGAGCTATGACTCTGGCAATACTTGAGTCACATTCGATATTTAGGGGCAGGGCAACTACCTCAAAACCAGCTAATTCTAATAAACAAGATAGGTTAGTAAGGTTTTCAGCTATTAAAATGCCTGCCCCAAGTATTTTCTTATGGGCGTTAAATGGGTATCTGTCTATTGAAGGCATATCTACTCCGACCATTTTAATGTTTTTCCTTACTAATAGATCACAGAAACTATCATCAAAAACAGGGTGGCTATCATAGTAAACTGACTGACCATATAGCTTGTCCTGTCCTGTAAAGATTAAAGCTATTGACTGCTTAAATATACTTGTCTCATACTCTTCCCTATATGTAATTGTTTGTAGATTCCTCGCATCAATTATACAGCCATTACCAATAAATCTATTAACGGGATACTCACTAATTAGTTTTTTACTATTACTCATGTGCATTATTCCATCAATATGTGTACCTGCATGCATTCCGGTAGTCAGCATAAAATTGCTGTAGCCATCCTCAGAATAGGACGCAACCCTGACTAGCTCAGTGGGTATATCCCCTGGATAAACCGGCATTTTATCTGTAATCTTGTGTGATAGATCTATAGCTCTCATATTTACACCTCTTATTTATATAGAAACTCTGAATTCTTTGAAAACTCTTATTTCTTTTAATGGTAATTAACTTTAGTTTGCTTATAATACCTTAAAATGCTTGCTTATATAATACTAAAATTGCTTGCTTATGTAATAATACAAAATTTCCGCTTGTGTAATCCTAAAGACTGCTTTTTATGTAATACTAAAAATTGCTTGCTTATGTACTTCTAATTATAGCGTATATTTAGACAATCACAAAGCTGCTTCTTACTATGAAAAAGCAGCTTTACGTTGTTTTATTTATCTAGCTCATTGCTTATCTAGATCTATCTGATAGCTTATTGAGCTATTGCTTATTAAGCTATAACTAATCTGGCAGATTTCTTATTGGCACATTGCTTTTTAAGCTATTTATTATATGGCACATTGATTTTTAAGCAATTACTTATATGGCACATTGCTTTTTAAGTGTTACTTTTCTAGCATAGTTTATTGAACCATATAGCTCGTTCTCAGGTGGCTGCCTCCTGAGTAAATGTTAATCTCATATGTTCCTGTATCGGTATTTTTATCAACTTCCCAAGTACAGAAGATATTACCGTCTTTTCCTGCCACAAGATTTCTAACCGCAGTATAATTTTTCCCAGAGAGCTTATAATTTGCAACAATCTTGACTTCAGCATTAGGAGATACTTTTAATGCAAGCATGCCAATTTCTCCCCTTCTGACGTAAGGCCTTTTGGCTGTGACCTTTATTCCACCATTATAGACTAAATCAGCTTTTACTTCCTTGCTTGATAAAAGACTAGTACTACAGCCTGCCAATCCAAAGCATAGGCAAATGCATAAGAGATAAGGAACTAATCGTCTCATAAAAACCACCCTTTGAAACTTATTTGTCTTTATCTTTTCCTTATTTCTAATTTTTATATGCTAAAATTTCATTGATAAACAATCATTTTCTGAATCCCATTAATTGTGAACTTTTTACATTTTTTTCTTATTAAGCATTCCTAATTAATGTATTTACAAGTATAATAAAATTACCATACAAATAATTAATAATTTGCTTTAAAAGAATCTTTGTAACCACCACTTTAATAACAAGACTAAATACCCATTATATAAATATATTTTTTACAGGAGGAAAGTATCGGTGTTTAAGACATCATACATGTTTATTAATGGCTGCATTTGAAAAGATTAATTCAGGGCTTACCGGGCTGGACACGGTAATTGATAATATCAGGCTTGGAGACAACGTTGTATGGCAGCTTTCTAGCATCGAGGAGTATCTATACTTTGTACGCCCTTTCGCGAGTCAAGCAATAACAGATGGTAGAAATATAATCTACATGAGGTTTGCTGAACATCCTCCTCTATTAATGGCACAAGAGGGTTTAAAAATTGAAAAAATAGATATAAATGCAGGCTTTGAAGGCTTTACTGTTAAGGTGCATGAAATTATAGCACGGGAAGGTTTAGATGCATTTTACGTATTTGATTGTCTTTCCGAGCTCCAAGCAGAATGGGGTACCGATCTTATGATGGGCAACTTCTTTTCAGTAACCTGCCCATATTTGTTTGAATTGGATACGGTGGCATACTTTGCAATATTGCGAAACAGGCATTCCTTCGAGGCTATCGCAAGAATTAGAGAAACAACACAATTACTAATTGACGTTTATGGAAACTGTGAGGATATGTATGTTCACCCCTTAAAGGTATGGAACAGGTACTCTCAGAATATGTTTCTCCCCCATAAGTTTGAAGATGATCAGGGTAAGGTATTGAGCCCGCTGACGGACGGAGTGTGTGCAAGTAAATTTTACTCTTTCATATGCGAATCTAACTGTATTCAAACCTTTCAATCCTTGGACAATTGGGATAAATATTTTATTAGGGCAAGGATGGAATTGGATGCAGGAATGCCGCACAACCTTGATACCCTTGCTACTCTTTGCAGAATGCTTATTGGAAGAGAGCAACATCTCAATGATCTGATAAAAGAACAATTTAGTATAATGGATTTTCTTTTTATAAAGGAAAGAATGATTGGTTCGGGAAGTATTGGCGGTAAAGCAACCGGTATGCTGCTAGCAAGAAAAATTATTGAGAATAGCAGGAAAGATTTGAGGAAGCTGTTAGAGCCCCATGATTCCTTTTATATTGGCTCAGATGTGTTCTATACCTATCTAGTGCAAAATGGCTGGTGGAAGCTACGACTACAGCAAAAAACCGAAGAGGGTTACTATTCTGCCGCTGCCGAGCTCAAAGAAAAAATGCTCACAGGTGTTTTTTCTCAGAGCATAAAGGAACAGTTTAAAAGAATGTTGGAGTACTACGGTCAAAATCCTATAATAGTGCGCTCTAGCAGTCTCCTGGAGGATAGTTTCGGCAATGCCTTTGCGGGCAAATATGAGTCTGTGTTCTGTGTTAATGTCGGCAGCCCCGAGCAAAGGCTTAAGGATTTTGAATTAGCTGTAAAAACGGTATATGCCAGCGCAATGGATGAATCAGCCCTTGCTTATAGACAGCAAAGAGGATTAGATAAAAATGATGAGCAGATGGCAATTCTGGTTCAGAGGGTCTCAGGGTCACTGTATAAAGATATTTTTATGCCCTGCGCTGCTGGAGTAGGCTATTCATATAATTCGTATGTGTGGCACAAGGACATAGACAGCACAGCAGGTCTTGTAAGAATAGTGCTAGGCCTTGGTACGAGAGCAGTGGATAGAACGGATGGTGACTATCCCCGTCTGGCTTCACTGGACAAACCACAAATGAGTCCTGTTGCAAGCAGAAGCGAAAAAAGCAGGTTTTCTCAGAGGAATATTGATGTACTCGATACTACCAACAACTCTCTTTCTACCATTACAATTGATCAGCTCAGTACAAAGGTGCCAATATGGTTCAAAAACCTGATGTTGGAGCATGATAGAGAGGCAGAAGCAAGACTTAGGGATAGAGGTATTCAAAGGGATGTAATATTTACTACCTGTGATAATATTCTAAAAAACGAAGCTCTTATTAATAATTTAAGAGAAATACTGAAAACCATACAATCAGTATACAACTATCATGTTGATATTGAATTTACAATAAATATGTCTGAAAGCGGTGCCTATGTAATAAATCTTCTGCAATGTAGACCATTACAAGTTGGCGGACTTGGTAAAAAGGTTTCAATACCTGATAATCTAAACGGCAGGACATTTTTTGAGGTTGGTCCTGGGTGTACAATGGGAGGATCTGTTTACCTGCCCATCCATTACATAATTACTGTAGACCCAAGAGAGTATTACCTTGCGGATATCAATACTAAGCATAATGTAGCAAGGACTATAGGGAAACTAAATTCAGAGTTCAAGAATTTAAACAAGACCATTATGTTATCTGGACCAGGCAGATGGGGTACCTCCTCCCCTGAGCTGGGC
>JAEZFR010000307.1 GCA_023417285.1 Bacillota bacterium | reverse complement strand
AAAAATGATGAAAATGAGCAGTTACGTGAGAAACCAGTACAAAATAATGCTACTGACGACTTAGAAAACAATGCAGCGAGCGAAACAGGTCTTAATGATAATACAGCGGGTGAAACAGGTCTTAATTATAATACAGCGGGCGAAACAGGTCTTAATGATAATGCAGCGGGCGAAACAGGTCTTAATGATAATGTAGCAGTAAAAATGGATAAACTAACTAATGAAGAGAATCAGGCAATCAAAATTACTGAGAACCAAGGGAAACCCACTAAAAAGAAAAACTCAATAGGAAAAGAGATTTTTGAATGGGTTCTAGTGATAGTGGTAGCTTTAGTCATTTCAATGCTTATAAAGGCATTTGTGTTTTCAACTTATAAGGTGACTATGAATTCAATGGAAGATACCTTGCATGATGGTCAGCATGTCATTGTTTATAAGACAGGTTATATGGTTGGAGAACCAAAGCGAGGCGACATTATAGTATTTGTACATGAGGAAGGTAAGTTTGAGGGCGTGCTAAAGTATTTACCAATCGCTAATCCAGGGGAAGTAGATTATATTAAGAGGGTTATTGGTTTACCTGGAGATGTTATTGACATTAAAGACGGGAAGGTGCTTAGAAAGAATGCTGGAGAGTCGGAATTTATTGAGCTCGACGAACCATATATAAAGGATCAGTCTACAGATTCAAATGGTATGAAACTCCCATACACAGTAGAAGAGAATAAGCTTTTTGTTATGGGTGATAATAGATTACAAAGCCTTGACTCTAGAAAAATTGGAACTATAGACAGAGATAAGGTTGTAGGTAAGGCAGTTTTCAGAATATGGCCATTCTCTGAGTTTGGCGGCGTATATGGAAATATGGACAATAGTAATGACCAATAGATAGTGTGCTATTTATATTAAGCTAAAAATGCAATACTACTACAAAAAAATTAAAGAGGATTGGAACTTTTTTTATGAATATTCAATGGTTTCCCGGTCACATGGCCAAAACAAGAAGGCTTATAGCCGAGAATCTAAAGCTGGTGGATGTTGTAATTGAATTGCTGGACGCAAGGATACCATTCAGCAGCAGAAACCCAGAAATAGACTCCTTGGTGAATAACAAGCCAAGATTGGTAGTTTTCAATAAAGCGGACTTAGCTGACGATAATATCTCAAGACAATGGGTCAGATGGTATGAAGGTCAGGGTATTAAGTGTATTCTCATTAACTCTATTACAGGCAAGGGAATTAATGAAGTAAAAGCCAGAGCCAAAGAGATTATGGCCCCAAAGATTGAGAGAGACAGAGCAAAAGGCAAAATATTTACACCTATACGTACTATGGTTGTTGGTATTCCGAATGTAGGAAAATCTAGCTTTATAAATAAAATAGTTGGTAAGGCTATGACCGTTACCGGCGATAGGCCTGGTGTTACAAGGGGTAAGCAATGGATTAGAATTAGCCCTGAAATGGAGCTTTTGGATACTCCGGGCATATTATGGCCTAAGTTTGAAGATGTTGAGGTGGGCAAGAACCTTGCTTTTACTGGTGCTATAAAGGATGATGTATTGGATACTGCAGAAATAGCAATGGAGTTACTTTATAGATTACTTGATACCTATCCTCAAAATCTATGTACCCGCTTTAAGCTGGATTATGATTCTATAAAGGATTTGGGAAAGCTGGAGCTGCTTGAGACAGTTGGCAGAAAGCGCGGCTGCATTATTGCAAGAGGAGAGATAGATTATTCCAGAATTTCCGCAATAGTATTAGATGAATTCAGAGGCGGAAAAATTGGTCGCATTACACTAGAAAAGCCACATGAAAAGCAGCAAAGTGATATTCCAAACGACAAGCAGCAAAGTGATATTCCAAACGACGACAAGCAAAATGATATCGCATACGACAAGCAAAGTGATATTCCAAACGACAAGGATACTGAAAATAATATTTAAGTAATTAAAGATAAGTGGTGTGAGGTCAAAATGCAAAAGATGACACAAAAGCAGATACTTGATTTAGTCAAGGATCTAGCGGTTAATGATGCAATTAATGAGCTTCAGGTGTTACAAGAACAGGGTAACAATGTTGATAAGCTACTTGATAAATATGCTAAGCTCAAGCAAAAACAAGATAAAGAGCAGGCTCGTCTTTTAAAAATGTTGGAATACGAGAATTCGGCATACAATGAAGGGTACTCCTTTATTGCAGGTGTGGACGAGGCTGGAAGAGGCCCTTTAGCTGGGCCGGTTGTTGCTGCAGCTGTAATCCTTCCTAAGGGGTTGTTAATAGAGGGTGTCAATGATTCAAAAAAGCTTAGTGAAGCAGTTCGCGACAGGCTATTTGATGAAATAAAGCAAAAGGCCCTTGCCTATAGCATTTCAATTGTAGATGAAAAATGTATAGATGAAATAAATATTCTCAATGCTACAAAAAAGGCAATGAGAGAAGCAATTTGCGGACTTTCTCAGCAGGCAGACTGCATACTTCTCGATGCTGTAAAACTAGAAGATATCAGCACAAAACAGATTCCTATTATAAAAGGTGATGCACTGAGCCTGTCTATTGCTGCTGCATCCATACTTGCAAAGGTTACTAGGGATAGACTTATATGCGAACTGGATTCTCAATACCCCGAATACGGATTTGCTACTCATAAGGGATATGGAACCGCTCAACACATTTCTGCTATTAAAAAATTTGGTATTTGTCCGATACATAGATTAAGCTTCGTAAAGAATTTTATTAATGTATAAGATTACATTATCCTTAAATTTGTTGAGAGCTTAATCCATGTATCGGGGGGTACAAAACGTGAGAATTGATGGACAAATAATGGGCTATAACGGATTGTCAAATGGTAATGGTGACATTTTGTCAAAGCTCCAGCCAGGGGATACAATTAGGGCTCTGGTTATCAATACTACTGGTAACGAGGCAGTACTCAAGTT
>JAEZFR010000255.1 GCA_023417285.1 Bacillota bacterium | reverse complement strand
CTTTTGCATATACCAGTTATTGTAGCTATCTCTTGAAAAGTATATCTGTCACGCAGCTTTAAGGCTTCGCTTAACTGTTTTTTAGAATATTTTGGAGGTCTTCCACAAGGAATTGCACTATTTGATTGATGATTTTTCCTTGACATCAAGTGCCCTTTGCAGAGTTTTTCATATCGTATGTCAACTTCAAATTCCCGTAAGGCATTAAGCCAGTTCTCGTTTGAAATGCCATTGCGATTCAATGTTATTTCACCTAATTCTATAACTTTTAAAGTGATTCCCCTATTTGATAAATCGTTGCACACATCAGATAATTCTATAAGGCTATCTGCAATTCTCGATAACTTGGTAATCACCACAATATCATTTTTTACTAAATTATCAATTAAGCTATAATAATGTTCTTTACCATTAGTTTCTCTACAAACTTCATCTTGATAAATATCTGTTATCCCTTGTATTTTAAGGATTTCAAGTTGTTTTTGCTTACTTATGTCTCTATCAGGAGAACAGTTCTCTATAGCTCTTAAGTATCCATAAATCATATGTAATAATTACGCCTTTTATTGTATTTGTATTAATTTTACTTCTCAAATACTTATATTGTCAATCGAATTATTACACCAAGTTATTACACTAAGTTTCGGTGTAATAACTTGGTGTAATAATTATGATTCTACAGAATAGAAGGTAGATGAACCGTGAAAAGCTACAGTAATGCTATTTTTCATAACTCTTCTCCTTTACTTGTGTACGATTTTTATCTTTGTGTTCAATACGTATTTTATACTGCAAGCCCTATACCACCAGAACAAATCCACAATTTGATGCTTTATGTATGAATTTCAACATCACTTTGTAATTTAATATTGTTGTGCCAAAAGTTATATTCGTTTAATTTTTGCGAAACTTGGTCATAAACAGCTTTTGTGCCTGTAGGATCTTTTATTGTAATTATCAAACAAAACTCCTGACTTAAGTTTGATTCTTCAAATCGGGCCTTAGTTTCAATATGATCTCTAAACAATCCTCGAAGGAATAAATACCAATTTTTATCCTTACTTAAGTATTTAACTTGTTTTGATTCAGTCATCTCTGATAGATCTACAGCATATTTTTTCACCGGATAGTACTTGTCTTCATATTTAATTAATAATCGTTCTTTTAATGCAAAATCGTCTTTATTACTTCTCATTTTTGTTTTACTGTAACAGGTATCAAGCAACACATTTTGTGATCCATCTCTACCTATTGGATTAAGAATATTGCGCTTTGTTGTATCTCTATCTTTTTTGGAATCAAAAGTTCCCATCTTAATATCAATATTTGATTGGCAATATTCAGATCTTTGTGTTGAATCCAAAATAGGATTATAAACCAACGTTGCAATAATTTGTCCCGTATAATGGTCATCTTCAATTAGACACTCCGGCATAGGGAAATCCATTATATCAATAAACTCGCCTTTCGAAATTTCATCTCTTAATATAAGTGTTACTTCATTAGGTGAGTTGTATAATATATCCCTCACAGTCTGTGGCTTGCCAAATCCTACTTGATTTACCCTTTCGGCATTAGGTACCTTTAAATTTTCTGAATAACTAGCCGAATGAACCATAAGTGCCTTTAATAATAACGGATCAAATTTTTCCTCCATTTCTTGATATAGTCCAGCTGCTAAAGCTGCTACTCTTGGGGTTGAATAGCTTGTCCCAACTGATTGATTAATTGAACCATCTATCCCAAATGACTTTACTCCAGTAGTTGACATTTTTCCATTTTCATCTACACCTGCATTTCCACCATAATGGACTATCTCTGGCTTAATAATGTAGGATGGACCCCTACCTATACGAGTAAATGGAGAAGGGTTGTCAACATCAACAAAGTCATATTTTAAACGTTTATGTGCTATCGATCCAACAACAATAGATCTGATACTATCTGCTCCTTGATGAATTTTTCCTTTTGGATGTCCTGCTATAAAATTAGTACAATTACCAGCAGATTTACAAATCAGTACATTATGTTCGTCTTGAAGAGCATCTAAAGCAATTGCAAAATCAGAAAAACTATATTCATCAACAGGTGTTGTTATGCTAATCGACAAATTCCATATCTTCACCTTCTGATAATTAGAGCGTACAGCTTCTTGAATATTACGAATTAATTCATCCTCCTCAATACCTTCTTTGTCAGTATCCGGGAAAACACATGCATCAAATAATCTGAGTCCATCAGTTCCAACCCATTCTTGATTTTCTAATCTATCCCCGTAGACAGCTACACCAGAAACAAATGTGCCATGATTTTTCTTCATATATTGCTCAGGGTATGCAGAATACCGTTCTTCAATCAACCAAGGTTTTAAATGTGGAATATCGGCAATCCCATTATCTAGAATACCAATAGTTTCATATTTCTTTCCTTCTTTAGGGTGAGAAACACTAATCATTCCACCATCTTCTTCCATGTCGAGCCTAACTGAATATTTAGGCATCGGCTCTATCGAGAATATAGCTTCATAAAATTCGTTTGAACTAATTTCTTGCAAAGTATCCAGATCTAGTGCATGAATATTGTAAATTATATGATCTTCTGTATAGTTAGTTTTCTTAACCTCAAGTCCTAATTTTCTAATTGAGCTCTCAAAATAATTTCGGATAGCATTGTTTTGCTCATAGTTTTGGAAGTTAATTAGTTTTACTTTGTAATCTATAGGTTCTGGCTTATCACTCTTGGAAATGAAAGGTTCAAATTCACCAATATTTTCGATACAAGAAAGCGCATGAGCATAATAATCAGTATTCTTTAATCTCTTAATTATTTCTTCGGTCTCTTTTGCATCATCTAATTTTATGATAATTTCGTCAGCTTCAGCCAAACCCAAAATATTGTTATCTGCCCCTGTTCTAAATAGATTGCTGACCTCACGTCTATGAGTCTTTGCTGCAGCATCATCAATAATTTTTGTCTTGAAAACAACGGGAATTATAGATTGAGTTTTCTCTTTTTTTATAACCGCCTCTTTAAATGACTCTAAAGTATTTGCGAGTGTTCGTGATTTTATAATTAGTTTCTCTTCATCAAGGACAAATTTAGGGAGATCCCCACTACCACCTGCTTCTACCCTCAGATT